>JBEKRJ010000060.1:0-4887 GCA_049518835.1 Solirubrobacteraceae bacterium | reverse complement strand
CGACCGCGGGCGCTTCTTCGCGCTCGACGCGATCCTGGCGGCCGAGGAGCTGGCGGGGCTGGCGCTCTCCAACCGGCCGGCCGGCGAGCGCCACGAGGAGCGCGGAGAGGCTCGAGTGGTGCTGGTGGCCGACCGCTTTCCAGCTCGCCGCGACCCGCTGACCGAGCTTGCTCGGACGTTGCACGGTGCGCGCGTCGAGGCTGCGGCGCGGCCCGAAGCGGTCGACGTGCAGATCGCCCGGTTGCTGCGGGTCGATTACCGCGAGGACGACGGCGTCGCGGAACGCGCGCTCGCGCTGGCGATGCTGATTATCCGCCATCCGGCCCGGTGCGCCAGGGACCTCGTCTGCGGCCGCCGCGCCGGCCCGTCGCTCGCGGCGCTGGCGCCGGCCGCGCTGCGCCTGTCGCACGATCGCGGCGCGCGCGTGCACCCAATCGGAGGCGATGCGGTGCGCGTGACCGCCGGGCGGCTCGCGGCGCTCGCCGGCCGGCGGCCTGATCCGAGCGGCTGATGCGGGTCTCGGTCGTCGATCCGTCCGCATTCACGCCGCCCTACGACCACGCCCTCTGCATCGCGCTCGCGCGGGCCGGAGCGGCCGTCGAGCTCGTCACCAGCCGCTTTGCCTACGGCGAGGCGCCGGCCGCCGACGGCTACCGCCGCCGGGAGCTGTTCTACCGCCACGCCCGTGGCACACCCGCATCACGCGTCCGTCGTGTTTGCAAGCTCGCCGAGCACGTACCCGACATGTTGCGCTACGGCCGCGTCGCAAGGGCCGCCGACGTGGTGCACTTCCAGTGGCTCGACGTGCAGTGGCTCGATCGCCACCTGCTGCCCGACCGCCCGGTCCTGCTGACCGCGCACGATCTGCTGCCACGCGAGGCGCGGCCCGGCCAGGCACGCGCGCAGCGGCGCCTCTACGAGGCCGTCGACGCGATCGTCGTCCACTCCGAGTACGGCCGCCGCCAACTCGAGGCGCTCGGCGTCGACCCGGCCCACGTGCACGTGATCCACCACGGTGCCTTCGACCATCTCGCTGCCCCGCCTGCTCCGGCTGCCGCTGACAACTCTCGCCTGCCTCCGGAGCTCGCCCGGGTGTCCGCGCCGGTGGTGCTGTTCTTCGGCCTGCTGCGTCCGTACAAGGGGATCGAGGTCTTGCTGCGGGCGTGGCGAGGGGTCGACGACGCCGAGCTGTGGATCGTCGGGCGACCACGGATGCCAATCGCGCCGCTGAAGGCGCTCGCCGGCCCCGGGGTCCGATTCGTTTCAAGGTTTGTGTCTGATGCCGAGTTGCGTTCGTTCTTCGCCCGCGCCGACCTCGTCGTGCTCCCGTACGCGCGCACGGAGCGCTTCGATCAATCGGGCGTGCTCGCGACCGCGCTGGCATTCGCAAAGCCGATCGTGCTCAGCGACATCGGTAGCTTCGGGGAAGTGGCAGACCTCGGCGCCGCCCGCCTCGTGGCCCCCGACGATCCCGCGGCCCTGCGTGACGCGATCACCGGGCTGCTGTCGGAACCCGGCGAGCGCGAACGATTGGGATTGGCCGCGCGAGCGGCCGCGGCGGGACCGTACTCGTGGGCACAAGCGGCGAGCAAGACGCTGGCTCTATACCGGCGGTTGACGCAGTGAGAGGTACCCCGCCGCATTCGCAGCCTAAGCCTAGGGTCGAGGTCCAATGTGGCCCTCTCCAGCCCGCCGTGAGTCGGAGTTATCGTGGCGGTCACTAATAGTGCTCCGTGTTGTTGAAGCTTGAAGGAGTTCGCTCGGGGCTGTTCGAATTCTGGTGACGTACGCCTACGTCTTGGCTCGTAAGCGCAGGTTGATCGGAGCCGATCGCGGCGAGGCGGCGGATCGAGCGCGTCTGAGGAGTCCAGAGGCGCCGGCCGGTCGCCAAACGTGACCTACCGGCAAAGTCGCGCCCGGCCGCGTCACGTTGTGTCCGGCAGACGACCACAACGTGACACCTGAGACGGTCGGATGACCGGCTGTAACGTTGTTCCAGCCGCGACGCGCGCGTTGGCGTCGCGACTGGCACGCGAGCCGGCGCCAAGCACGCGCGCCGCTCTGCGGCCGCGGCCGCGCTGCCAGGAGAGCTGGAGGGTCGAGACGTCCTGTGTCAACCCCTAACTTAGTTAGGTACCGGCAGCGATTTTGGCGCGGCCTGCAGCGCCAAGGCTGGCTCGCGCCGGCGCCGGCGCCGTGGATCCGTCGGGGGCGCCGCATACGCTGCCGCCATGTCCGAGGCCGCAGCGCTCGCCGCTGCCACCGCTCCAGCGTCACTCGCGCCGCCCCGTGGTGCCCCACTTGCGGTCGTTCGCGGGTCGGCCGATCCGGCGGGTCGCGACGATGCCGCCGCCCAGCCCCCGGCGCCGCGGCTCGAGGTCCCCACCTACGAGCTCCCGGCGGCGCTGACGCTCGAGCGCGAGCTCGCGATCAGCCATGTGCTCGCGCAAGTGCTCGTGCGCCGGGGCATCGTCGATCCGCACGCGGCGCGCGAATTCCTGGATCCGCGCGAGGCGCACGACCCGGGCGCGTTCGCGGGCATCGAGCACGCGGTCGGGCTGATCGAGCGCCACATCGGCGCCGGCAGCCGGATCGTCGTCCACGGCGACTACGACGTCGACGGGGTCTGCGCGACCGCGATCATGGTGCGGGCGCTGCGGGCGCGCGGGTCGAACGTCGGCTGGTTCTTGCCCAGCCGGATCGACGACGGCTACGGCGTGTCGGGCGCGACCGTGGGCCGGCTCGCCGCGTCGCGGACGAGCCTGCTGATCACGGTCGACTGCGGGATCACCGCGGTCGACGAGGTCGCCGGCGCCCGCGCGGCCGGCGTCGACGTCGTCGTCTGCGACCACCATGCGCCGCGGGCCGACGGGGCGCTGCCTGACTGCCCAATCGTCCATCCCGCCGTGTGCGGCTACCCATGCCCGGACCTGTGCGGGTCCGCCGTCGCTCACAAGCTCGCGCAGGCGCTCGGCGCTGACACGACGGGCGAAGACATCGAGCTCGTCGCGCTCGCGACGATCGCCGATCTGGTACCGCTGCGGGGCGAGAACCGCCGGCTCACCCGGGAGGGCCTGACGGCGCTCGCAAGCACCGGACGGGCGGGACTGCGCGCGCTGATGGCCGTCGCCGGAGCCGATCCGAGCGCGCTTGACAGCCATGCGGTCGCCTTTCGCCTTGCGCCGCGGATCAACGCCGCCGGCAGGCTGACCCGCGCCGACGCCGGCCTCGAGCTGCTGCTGACGACCGATCCGCAGCGCGCCGCCGAGATCGCGGCCGAGCTCGACGCGGTCAATGCCGAGCGCCGGGCGATCGAGCAGCGAACGGTCTGGGAGGCCGAGGCTCAGGTCTCGGAGCTCGGCCCCCGCGCGGCGTACGTGCTCGCGGCGGAGGGATGGCATCCGGGTGTGATCGGGATCGTCGCCTCGCGTGTCGTCGAGCGCCATTACCGGCCGGCGATCCTGATCGCGCTCGACGGCGAGCTTGGCACCGGCTCCGGTCGCAGCATCCCCGGGTTCGATTTGCTTGGTGCCCTGCACGCGGGCGCCGGGCAGCTGGAGCGCTACGGGGGGCATCGCGCTGCTGCCGGGCTGACCGTGCGGCGTGACCGGGTGGCGGCGCTGCGCGAGGTGATCGAAGCGCACGCCGAGCGGATCCTGGCCGCCGAGCAGCTGGTCCCTTGCGAACGGGTCGACGCGGTCGTTTCTGGCTCCGAGCTCGGCCTGGGGCTCGCCGATGAGCTCTCCCGGTTGGAGCCGTGCGGCCTCGGCAACCCTCGCGCCCGGTTGCTCGTCCCCGGCGCCCGCTTCGGCGACCTGCGGCCGATGGGGGAGGGCCGCCACGCCCGCTTCTCGGTCAGCTCCGGGGGCACGCGCGCTCGGGCGGTCGCGTTCGGGTGCGAGGGACGGCTCGCCGCCAGCTGCGGCCCGCCGCTCGATGCGACCTTCCGGCTCGAGCGCAACGCGTGGAGGGGCGCCGTCGAGGCCCGCCTCGTGCTTGGACACGCGCAGCCGTGCGCGCCGGCGCCGATCGAGGTGCTCGGCGAGGACGAGGGCGACTTCCTGCGCGCGGTCCTCTCCGAGCTCGAGTCGGCTGTCGAGTCGGCTGGTTTGGATCGAGTCCCAGGTGCGGCGAGACGGGTGGTCCTCGACCGACGGGGCGAGAGCCCGCTGGCGGTGCTCGCTGACGCGCTCGCCGGCGGCGGCGCCGTGCTCGCGCTATGCGCGGACGTGCCACGGCGAATCGGGGGCCTGCAAGCTCGGATCGGCGGCTTCGCACTGTCGTCCTACCACGCGCTCGGGCGAGACCCTGAGCTCGGCGCCCGCTTCGGTCAGCTCGTGGCGCTCGATCCGCCCGCGAGCCGTGCGGCGCGCGCCGTCCTCGAGGAGGGATCCGGATTCGCGCATCTGGCGTGGGGTCAGGACGAGCTACGCTTTGCTCAGCAGATGCACGAGCTCGAGTACGGTCTCCGTACCCCGCTCACCGCCTTTTACCGGGGCCTCAGGCCCCGGGAACGGGCGGCAGGCGAGGAGCTCGAGCGCCTGCTTCGCGGAGATGGTCCGCATGGCCGCCCGGCACGTCTGGCGGCCAGGTTGATCAAGGTCCTCGTGGAGCTGGAGCTCGTCAGCCTCGACCGGGATCTGCCGGCCCTAGCGGTCGTCGGAGCGTCGCGGACTGTGCTCGAACGCTCGCCGGCCTTCAGGGTCTATGCACAGCGATATGAGGACGGCCGACGATATCTGAGCAGCGCGAATCCCCCGCCAAGCGGCTGAGCCGCGTAGTTCGCGCTGACCACACCCGGGACGCGCCGGCTGATGCCGAGCCGCCCGCCGGCACCGACGGCTCGGCTGGCATCGCCGGCGTCGCCAGCGTCGCCGAGGGCAACGG
>JBEKRJ010000059.1:0-12706 GCA_049518835.1 Solirubrobacteraceae bacterium | reverse complement strand
ACGGTGCGTGAGGCGTGGTAACGCCCGACGGCCTCTAGGCGGTTGGCGATCTCGCCCTTCCACTCGCGGTCGACGATCACGATCAGGTTCAGCACGCGGGCCGGCGCGAGCGCCTGGTTAGCCGCATGGCGGGTGCGCAACTGCTCGCGCAGCGCAGCCTCGATCGCGTCGGGATTGGTGTCCTGCTCGGCCCAGACGTCGGCAACCGGCCCCGACGCCGCCCGGGTCTCGATCACAGCCGCCGCCACTTGCGCCCGCCGTCGAGCAGCGCGTCGGCCTCCGGAGGACCCGCGGACCCCGCCGGATACTGAGGGATCTCGGAGGTCGTGTCTTGGTGCCAGGCGGTCAGGATCGGATCGATGATCCCCCACAGCGCCTCGATCTCGTCATTGCGCGTGAACAGCGTCGCGTCGCCGCGCATCGCGTCGAGGATCAGGCGCTCGTACGCCTCCGGCGACTCCGACAAGAACGAGGTGCCATAGCGAAACTCCATGTTCACCGGACGGATGCGCATCCGCGAGCCGGGGATCTTCGCGCCCAGCGAGACTGACACGCCCTCGTCGGGCTGGACGGTCAAAACGATCTGGTTTGCCTGCACGCCGACCGAGCCAATGCTCCGGAAGGCCAGGTGCGGCACCGGCTTGAGCGTCACCGCGATCTCGGTCACCTTGCGCGCCAGTCGCTTGCCGGTGCGCAGGTAGAACGGCACGCCCGCCCAGCGCCAGTTGGAGACGTGCAGCCGCAGCGCCGCGTAGGTCTCGGTGCGCGAGTCGGGCGCGACGCCCTCCTCCTCACGATATCCGGCAACCGGGACGCCGCCGGAAACGCCCGGGCCGTACTGCGCGCGGACGGTCATCGTCGGCACCTCGGCAAGCGAGGGCGGCACGATCGCCTCGAGCACCTTGAGCTTCTCGTCGCGCAGTCGGTTGGCCTCGAACGAGCTCGGCGGCTCCATCGTCAGCAGCGCAAGCAGCTGCATCATGTGGTTCTGGACCAGGTCGCGCAACGCCCCCGCGCCTTCGTAGTAGCCCGCCCGGCCGCCGATGCCGAGGTCCTCGGACGCGGTGATCTCGACGTGGTCGATGAAGTTACGGTTCCAAACGGGCTCGAACAGCGCGTTGGCAAACCGCAGCGCCATCAGGTTCTGGACGGTCTCCTTGCCGAGGTAGTGGTCGATCCTGAACACCTGGGATTCGTCGAACACGCTCAGCACGTTGGCGTTCAGCGCTCGGGCCGAGGCGAGGTCGTAGCCGAACGGCTTCTCGATCACGATCCGGGTCTGAGCGTGCTCGCAGCGGTTGAGCCCAGCCGAGCCGAGCTTGCCGGCGATCACCGGGAAGAACTGCGGCGCGGTCGACAGGTAGAACACCCGATCAAGCGGGCTGCCCGCCCGGGTGTCAAACTCCTTGAGCACGCGGTCGAGCTCGGCGTAGACGGCGTCGTCGTCAAACGCCCCTGGGACGTAGCGCATGTCCTCGATCAGCCCATCGAGCACGTTCGGGTCCGGCGGCCGGCGTGAGAAGCGCTGGATCGACTCACGCGCCATCGCGCGGAAGTCGTCGTGCTCTTGCTCACGGCGGGCGACGCCGATCATCTCGAAGCGCTCGGGCAGCGCGCCCTCGTGGGCGAGGTTGTAAAGCGCCGGTAGCAGCTTGCGGTGTGCGAGGTCGCCGGTGCCGCCGAAGATCACCAGCGACGTCGGATGGACCGGCAGCCGCTCGAGGCCCGCGACGAGCGGATTATCGGCAAGCTCCTGGACAGCCGCCGCGCTCACCGGCACACCAAGAAGTGGGTTGCCATTGCTACCTCCCCTGTAGTAGTCGCGTGATCCGTTCGCTCAGTGCCCGCACCGCCGCCGCCGGATCGCCCTCGAGCCTGACCCGCTCGGCAGCCAGCCCCCGGGACCTGAGCGTTTGCAGATCACCGGCCGCCTGCGCGGCGATCAGCGTCCCGAACGAGTAGCCGGCGCCGGGGATCTCGGCGTCGCGCTCGGGCTCGGCAACGAGCTGCAGGAACCGTCCCGTCGGCGGGCCGCCCTTGTGCAGCTGACCGGTGGAGTGCAGGAACCGCGGCCCGTAGCCGAACGTCGTCGCCGCACCCGTCGCCGCCCGGATCGCCTCTCGTAGCGACGCGACCGCCGCGTCGAGCTCGTCGGACGTCGGCAGGTAGCCCATGATCGCAACGTAGTGAGGCGGCCGCGCATCGCCCAGCAACGCTCGCAATGCATCGTCGTCGGCGACATCGAGATCGGGCAACGTGCCCGAGTCCAGCACGCGCTTGGTGTTGTCCTTGGCCTCCTGCACGTTGGGCTGGTCGAACGGGTTGATCTCCAGCGCCCAGCCCGCGACGGCGACGGCGAACTCTGCCAGGAAGAAGATCCTCCCCAGGTCAGCCGCGCCGTGGGTGGCGAGCGTCAGCGTCGGATGCCCTCGCCCGGCGAGCTCGTCAACGGACGCCTCCAACTGCGGATGAGGGTGGTCAGCGTTGCGCAGGTACACGAACACGCGATCGTCGCCGTAGCTGTCGGCGGCCCCGAGCGGCTCGTCGACGACCGGCACGATCCCGCGTCCCTGCTTGCCGGTCGACTCGGCGATCAGCTGCTCGGCCCACAGGCCGAAGCTCTGGGCCGGCTCCGAAACGAACAGCGTCAGCTTGTCGCGGCCGCGGCGCGCCAGCTCGCCGATCGCCGCGCCGAGCCACAACCCTGAGTTGGACTCGCTCGAGTCATAGTGAGCGCAGATCTGCTCCGCCACCTGGCAGCGGTGCAGCAGCGCCTCGATATTGACGCCCATCAATGCGGCCGGGACCAGACCGAACAGCGACAGGACCGAGTAGCGCCCGCCGATGTCGGCCTGGTTGGAGAAGCAGCGCCGCAACCCGTCGTCGGCGGCCAGCCGCTCGAGCGGGCTTGCCGGATCGGTCACGACCACGAACTGCTGCGGCGCCACGAGCGGCTTGAAGTAATGGTAATGCGACAGCGTCTCGATCGTTGCACCCGACTTCGACGAGACGACGAACACCGTTCGTTCGAGATCGACCGACTCGCGCACGCGCAAGACCGCCTCGGGGTGCGTCGAGTCCAGCACCTGCAGCCGCAGGCCCCCGGGGATCTCGCCGAACGAGCGACGGATCACCTCGGGCCCGAGCGACGAGCCGCCCATCCCGAGCAACACCGCATCGGTGAACCCCTCCCCGCGGATCGTGTCGGCGAATGCGTGCAGATCGCCGGCATGCTCGAGCATCGGTTCGGACACCGTGAGCCACCCGAGCCGATCCTCGATCTCGGGCACCCCGGGCCCCCCCCACAGCGATGCGTCACGGCGCCAGATGCGCTGCGCGACCTTCTCGTTGACAGCCGCCTTCACGCGTTGCGCTACCTGCTCGAGCGCGACGGGAACGCTGGCGTGGATCGTCGACGGGCGCCCGGTGACGACCGCCGTGCGGCGCTCGTCGATCCCGGCGAGCAGCTGACCCATCGCGTCCTCGAACTGCTTGACACCCTCTGCCAGCAGCTCGCCGGTGACCTGATCGAGGTCGATCCCGGCCTCGGCGAGGGCCGCGAGGTCGGCGCTCGGATCCAGCTCGGCCGTCGGGCCGCTCACGTCGAGATGGTCGGCTGCCGCCAGCAGGGTCGCCAGCGGCATCGTGTTGACCGTGTCCGCCGCGACCAGCCCGTCGACGTACTTGACGTCGGAGTAGCTCGGATTCTTGGTCCCGGTCGACGCCCACAGCGGTCGCTGCACGGCGGCGCCGGCGTTGCTCACCGCCTCCCAGCGGGCACCAGAGAACAGCTGCTTGAAGCGCGCGTACGCAGCCCGCGCGTTGGCGAGCGCCGCCGTCCCCTGCAGATCCTCGCGCCCGGCCGCGGTCAGCTTGCGGTCGACGTTCGTATCGACGCGCGAGACGAAGAACGACGCGACTGAGTTGACGCTCAGCGACAGCCCCTCGGCGAGTCGGCGCTCAAGCCCGCGGATGTATGCCTCAGCCACCGTCTCGTACGCCGAGACCGCGAACAGCAACGTCACGTTGACGTTGATCCCCTCATAGATCGCCTGCTCGATCGCCGGCACGGCCTCGGGGGTGCCGGGGATCTTGATCATCAGGTTTCGACGGTCGACCGCGCGCCAGTAGGTGCGAGCCATCTCCAGCGTGCGCTCGGTGTCGTGGGCGAGATCCGGCGCCACTTCCAGCGACACGAAGCCGTCGCGACCGCCTGCCTCGCGATGTACCGGGAGCAGCACATCGGCGGCCAGCGCAACGTCACGCTGGGCGAGCCGGTCATAGATCTGCTGCGCGCCGAGGTCCTCGCGCGCGAGCTCGATCAAATCCGCGTCGTAGTCGTTGGATCCGAGGATAGCCTTTTCGAAGATCGACGGGTTTGAGGTGACGCCCCGCAGGCACTCCTCGGCGACCATCCGCGCCAGCTCGCCGCCCTCCACCAGTGAGCGCCGGATCTGATCCAGCCACGGGCTTACTCCCGCCTGCACCAGCCGCTGCAGACGGGGATTAACCTGCGTTACGGTGCTCATCTAAGAACCCTGCGCTTTCTTGACCGCTTGCTTACCGCTGTCGGCGATGTGCTCGGGCGTAAACCCGAAGTGCTTATAGAGGACTCCCGCCGGCGCCGAGGCGCCGAACCCCTCCATGCCGATCGTGATGCCACCCGTTCCCGCCCATCGGTGCCAGCCAAACGTGCTCGCCGCCTCGACCGAGACCCGCGCTGCGCACGCCGGCGGCAGCACCGTGTCGCGGTAGGCGGCGTCCTGGGCGGCGAAGTGGTCCATGCACGGCATGCTGACCACGCGCGTCGCGATCTGCTCGGCCTCGAGCAGATCCGCGGCCCGCGCGCAGATGTGCACCTCGGTCCCGCTCGCGATCAGGATCAGGTCGGGGGCGTCGGGCTCGTTGTAGGAGTCGCGCACGACGTACGCTCCCCGCTCGATGCAGTCGCTCGGCACCCCCGCGGGGTTCCACGTCGGCACTCCCTGACGCGACAACACCAGCGCGCTCGGATGGTCCTTGGCTGCGATCGCGTAGCGCCACCCGAGCGCGGTCTCGTTTGCTCCGGCCGGGCGGATCACCGACAGCCCCGGCATCGCGCGCAGCGCCGCCAGTTGCTCGATCGGCTGGTGCGTGGGCCCGTCTTCGCCGAGGCCGATCGAGTCGTGCGTGAAGACGAAGATCGATGGCACGCCCATCAGCGCCGCCAGCCGGATCGAGCCGCGCATGTAGTCGCTGAAGGTGAAGAACGTCGATCCGTACGCGCGCAGGTAGTGCAAGTTCAGTCCGTTGACGATCGCGCCCATCCCGTGCTCGCGGATCCCGAAGTGCAGGTTGCGACCGCCGTAGCAGTCGCGCTCCACGCTGTCTGCGCCGTCGATCTTGGTCAGCGTCGAGGGCGCGAGGTCGGCCGACCCGCCGACCAGCTCCGGAACCTTCGCGGCCGCCCACTGCAACACCGTTTGCGACGACTTGCGCGTCGCGGTCATCGACCCCGACGCGTGAAAACGGGGGACGTCGGAGTCCCAGCCTGGTGGCAGCTCGCGCTTGAACAGCCGGTCCAACTCGCCGGCGAGCTCGGGGTGCGCGTCCGCGTACGACGCCCACCGCCGCTCCCAGTCTGACTGCAGGTCCGCGCCGCGCTCGACACAGCGCCGGAAGTGGGTCAGCGCCTCCTCGGGCACGTAGAACGGCTCCTGCGACGGCCACCCCATCGCCTCCTTGGTCAGCCGCACCTCCTCCGTGCCCAGCGGCGAGCCGTGCGCCCCGGCGGTGTCGTGCTTGTGTGGGCTGCCCTGCGCGATGTGCGTCCGGACGATGATCAGCGACGGCTGGTCCACCACCGCGATCGCGTTGTCCAGAGCGCGTTCGAGCTCGTCGAGCTCGATCGCTTCCTCGAGGTCCTGCACGTGCCAGCCGTACGCCTGATAGCGCTTGCCGACATCCTCGGTGAACGCGAGCTTGGTGTCGCCTTCGATCGAGATGTGGTTCTTGTCATAGAACGAGATCAGGCGGCCGAGGCCGAGGTGGCCCGCGAGCGAGCACGCCTCACCGGAGATCCCTTCCTCCAAGTCGCCGTCGGACGCGATCACGAACGTGTGGTGGTCGACGACCTCGTGTCCGGAGCGGTTGAAGCGGGCAGCCAGCATCCGCTCGGCGAGCGCCATCCCGACCGCGTGTGAGATGCCCTGACCGAGTGGGCCGGTCGTGACCTCGATCCCGGGCAGGTGCCCGTACTCGGGATGCCCGGCGGCGCCCGAGCCGAGCTGGCGGAAGCGCTCGATGTCGCGCTCGAGGCTGACGTCGTAGCCGCTCAGGTACAGCGCCGAATACAGCAGCATCGACGCATGACCGCACGACAACACGAACCGATCGCGGTCGGGCCAGTGCGGATCGCGGGGGTTGTGGTGCATCACGCGCGCAAACAGCACGTACGCGACCGGCGCGAGCGCCATCGGCGTGCCGGGGTGCCCGGAATTGGCCTTTTGCACGGCGTCCATCGACAACGTGCGAATCGTGTCCACGCACAGGTTGTCGAGCGCTGTGGCGGTGTTCGTCGCGGTCATCGACGCCAAGCCAGGCATGCGGTGCGAGGCACTGCGAGCAGCATAGAGCGCGGGCGGTGGGAGCGGGCCACAGTGTTGTGAACGCGACTGCGCTCCCAGCCCCCGCTGTCAGCCGAACAGAACTCCATAGCGCTCGTATTCCTCCACCGGCACCGTACGCAGGCTTGCGACGGCGTCGGCGAGCGGCACGAGGACGATCTCGGTCGAGCGCAGCGACGCCATCATTCCCCAGTTGCCGTCGTGGGCGGCATCGATCGCGGCGAGGCCGAAGCGCGTTGCGAGCACGCGGTCGAACGGGCTCGGAGTGCCGCCGCGCTGGACGTGGCCGAGCACCGTGGCGCGCGTCTCGTAGCCGGTCCGCGACTCGATCTCGTGCTCGAGCCGGGTGCCGATCCCGCCAAGCCGGGGATGACCGAACTCGTCGAGCTCTCCGGTGTCGAGCGTCATCGCCGAGCCCGCCTTCGGCACCGCGCCCTCGGCGGCGACGACGATCGAGAAGTAGCGGCCGCGCTCGTGCCGGCGGCGGATCAGCCCGCAGACCTCGTCGATGTCGAACGGGCGCTCCGGGATCAGGATCACGTCGGCGCCGCCGGCGATCCCGGCATGCAGTGCGATCCAGCCCGCATGACGGCCCATCACCTCGACCACGAGGCACCGGTTGTGGCTCTCGGCGGTCGTGTGCAGCCGGTCGATCGCCTCGGTCGCGACATGCAGCGCGGTGTCGAAGCCGAACGTCACGTCGGTCGCCCCGAGATCGTTGTCGATCGTCTTCGGCACGCCCAGGACGTGAAGCCCGTCGGTGTACAGGCGGTGCGCGGCGCCGAGCGTGTCCTCGCCGCCGATCGCGATCAGACCGTCGAGACCGTGCTTCTCGAAGGTCGCGCGCGCCTGCGCGACGCCATCGTCGCGCTTGTACGGATTGGTCCTCGAGCTGTGGAGGATCGTGCCGCCGCGCGGCAAGATGCCGCGCACCGACTCGATCGTGAGCGGCTCGGTTATGTCGTCGAGCACGCCGCGCCAACCGTCTCTGAAGCCGATCACTTCGTCGCCGTAACCGTCGACTGCCTTGCGCACGACCGCCCGGATGACGGCGTTCAGGCCCGGGCAGTCACCGCCTCCTGTAAGGACACCGATTCGCATGGCGCGAATCCTAAGCAGTTCGCGCAGGGGGCGTGTTGCTACGTCGATGTAGGCTTTCTGCATGCGAGGCGGCCGCGCGCGTAGGAGGCTGCTGGCGGCGGCGGCGCTCGGCGGCGCCGGCGCCGCGATTCAGTGGCGCCACATGCGCGCGATCGCCGCCGACCCCGAGCAGGCACGGCTGCGCACGGCGCCGTCGGGACGGCCGCTGTCGGTGCGTTCCCGCGACGGCACGCAACTGCACGTAGAGGTGTTCGGCCCCCAGTCGGGACCGCCGGTGCTGCTCGCGCATGGTTGGACCGAGTCGCTGCGCCTCTGGACGCTGGTGATCGAGCGGCTCGGCGCGAAGGGCATGCGCGTCGTCGCGTACGACCTGCGCGGCCACGGGGCAAGCGGTCGGGCCGCCGGCGATGACTACTCGCTCGCTCGCTTCGGCGAGGATGTCGAAGCGGTGCTGGCCGCCGCGCTGCCGGGCGAGCGCGCGACGATCGCCGGGCACTCGCTCGGGGCGATGTCGATCGTCGCTTGGGCTGAGCACCACGACGTCCGCGCCCGCGCGGGCGCCGCGGCGCTTGTGAACACCGGCGTCGGCGAGCTGCTCGCCGAGCAGCTGCTGATCGGCGTCCCGGCGATCGCGAACGCCCTCAACCGCGCGTTCCCGCCCGCCGGGCTGCTGAGCGCCCGAGCGCCGCTGCCGCGCTTCTCCACCCCGCTCAGTCACGCGTTGGTGCGTTATACCGCATTCGGCCCAGCGGCCAGCCACGCCCAGGTCGCGTTCTACGAGCGGATGCTGATCGCCTGCCCACCCGACGTGCGCGCGACGGTCGGCATCACGCTGTCAGAGCTCGACCTCCGTCACGCGGTGCCTCGCTTGAACGTGCCCACGCTGGTCGTCGCCGGCGACTGCGACCGACTGACGCCTCCTGCGCATGCCCGCCGGATCGCGGCGCAGCTGCCCCAGCTGCACAGCCTCGTGATCCTCGAGCAGACCGGCCACATGTCGCCACTCGAGCGCCCGGACGCGATCAGCGAGGGGCTCGCCGAGCTTGCTGCCCTCGCTGGGCTCGAGGCCCGGCATGCGATCCCGGCCCCTTAGGCCCCTCAGCAGATTGCGCTCGGCAGTCGCGTCCGAGAGGTTGCGCGCGTGGCTGGGTACTTAGGGGGTGTGAATCGCACACGGATCCTGACCGAGCGGCTGGTGCACGTCCTAGACGAAGATCCCGACCTGGCCGAGACGATCGGCGGCGAGCGCCGCGCGCTGGCGATCGACGAATGCACCGCGCCCGAGGTGCTGATCGACGTCGGCGTCTGGACCGGCGAGCATCCGGCGTTCGCGCACGGCGGACTTGGGCTGCTGGTGCTCCAGGGACTGGTGATCAGGCGCGCGGGCCTGGGCGGGCGCAACGCCGCAGAGCTGCTGGGTGACGGCGACCTGCTGCGCCCCTGGCAGGTGGACGACGAGGCCGCGCTGCTGCCCGTGACCAGCGAATGGGCGGTGCTCGAGCCGGTCCGTGCAGCGATGCTCGACGAGCGCTTTGCGCGCCACCTCGCCTCCTATCCGCAGCTGGCGTCGCGTCTGTTCGGGCGCGCGCTGCAGCGATCGCAGAACCTCGCCGTGAACATGGCGATCGTCCACCAGGCGCGTGTCGACGTCCGCCTGCACATGCTGTTCTGGCACCTGGCGGCGCGCTGGGGCCGCGTTCGCAGTGACGGCACGGTGGTGCCGATCCGCCTCACGCACGCGGTGCTGGCCGAGCTTGTGGCGGCGCGACGACCCACGGTCACCAGCGCGCTGTCTGATCTGGCCAGACGCGGTCTGGTCCGGCTTGCTGACGACGGCTGGCTGCTGTCAGGCACGGCGCCGGGAAAGTCGGTCGAGGTCGAGAGTGTCCCGATGTATTCGGTTGACAAGATCGATTAAAGATCGTCGGACTTCGTCGACAGTCCCAGATCGGATCGACGTGGCCGGCGCGACGAGCAGTGCGCCGGCACGACATGATGTCCGCAATGACCCCGATCGACAGCCCGCACGCGCCGGTCGCCGGCGGTGAGCTGGCTGCAGTTCGGTTCGGCGACGGCGATGCGTCGCTGCCGGTCGTGCTCGCCGTGCACGGCATCACCGGCACCAGCCGCGCGTGGATCGCGGTTGCCCGCGAGCTGGCCGGCCGAGCGTCGCTGATCGCCCCTGACCTGCGGGGCCGCGGCGCCAGCAACCAGCTTTCAGCGCCATACGGGATCGCTGCCCACGTCGCGGACCTGATCGGGCTGCTCGACGAGCTCGGGATCACACAGCTGCCGCTGCTGCTGGGCCACTCGCTCGGCGCCTACATCTGTGCGCGGCTGGCCGCCGATCACGCCGAGCGCGTGGACAAGCTGATGCTGATCGACGGCGGCCTCACGCTGCCCGGGATCGAGGGCGTCGACCCCCAGCAGTTCCTCGACGCGTTCCTCGGACCGGCGATCGCGCGTTTGAAGATGTCGTTCGACAGCCGCGAGTCCTATCGCGCGTGGTGGCGGGAGCACCCAGCGTTCGCCGGCAGCGACGTCGCCGACGCTGACCTGGCCGCCTATGCCGATTACGACCTGATCGGCGAGCCCCCGCAGCTGCACTCCTCGGTGAGCGAGCCGGCGATCCGCGGCGACGCGCAGGACATGTTCGAGATGGGCGCCGCGGCGCACCGCCTGACGGTCCAGACGACGCTAATGTGCGCGCCGCGCGGGTTGCTCAACGAGCCCAACCCGATGCAGCCGCCTGCGCTAGCCCAGGCGTGGGCCGCCGAATCCCCGGACCACCGCACGGTCGTCCAAGTCCCGGACGTCAACCACTACACGATCGTGATGGGCGCCGCCGGAGCGGCGGCCGTGCGCGGCGCGGTGGTCGCCGCGGTCGCAGCGTGCAGCTACTGAGGGGGCTTGGCGAGGCCGTGCCGGTAGGCGTAGTTGATCGCCTGCGCGCGATCACGGATCCCGGCCTTGCCAAACAGGTGATTGATATGCGACTTGATTGTCGTCGGGCTGACGACGAGCCGCGCCGCGATCTCTGCGTTGGTCAGTCCCTCGGCGATCAGCACGAGCACCTCGGCTTCGCGGCTCGTCAGGCCGTCAGGCAGCTCGAGGCCGGGCGGCCCGGCGACGCATTCCCGCCCGCCGCGGGCGAGATCGCATGCACTTGCCGGCTCGCGGGTGCCGTCTCCGGCCAGCGCTGCGACGACGTGGTGCTGCACGGCCGGGTCCAGCGCCGCATCGCCGCGAGCGACCGCGAGGATCGCCGCGCGGATGTCATCGCCGCTGGCATCTTTGGTCAGATACCCCCGCGCGCCGGCGCGCAGCGCCCCGAGCACGCTTTCGTCGTCGGCGTAGGTCGTGAGCGCGATCACGCGCACCTCGGGATGGCTCGCGCGCAGCCGTCGCGTCGCTTCGATCCCCCCGACGCGTGGCATCCGCAGGTCCATCAGCACGATGTCCGGTTGGTCGGCGTCGACGAGCGCGAGTGCCTCCTCGCCGTTGGAGGCGGTGCCGACCAGCTCGATCCCGCCGAGCAGCCCGAGCAGCGTCGCGAGGCTCTCGCGCACCAGCCGCTGGTCGTCGGCTAGCAGCACCCGGACCGTCCGCTCGGCGGCGCTCATGCCGGTAGGCGCAGCTCGACGCGGAATCCGTCGGCGGTCGGCTCGGCGACGAGCACGCCGCCAAGCAGCTCAGCGCGCTCGCGCATGCCAGTCAGCCCGAAGCCGCTCCCGGCCGGACCGAGCTCGGCCTGCGGTGGCGTGCCAGCAACCGCGTGGTCCTCGACGACCAGGGTCGTGCTCAGCGGGCCGTACTCGAGCGCCAGCCGCACCCGCTCCGCGGCCGCGTGGCGGCGCACGTTGGTCAGCGCCTCCTGGGCGGTGCGGTAGACGGCCACGCGCGCGTCCGGGGCGAGGTCACGGGGCTCGCCGACGACCTCGACCGCGACCGGTAGGCCGCTCTGCTCGCCGAACGCCTCGGCAAGCGCGTCGAGGCGCTCGGGACCGGGAAGCTCGTCGCCGCGCGCGGCCGCAATCGCCCGGCGCGCCTCCTCCAAGCCTGCGACCGCAAGGCTGTGGGCCTGATCGAGCCCGCGCGCGACATCCGGATCGACGCCGCGGCCGCGCGCGAGCAAGCGCGTCGTCTCCAGCTGCAGTGACAGCGCCGACAGCGAATGCGCGAGCACGTCGTGCATCTCGCGCGCCAGCCGTCCGCGCTCGGCCGCGGCCACGGCGCGTGCCTCCCCCGCCTGCGACGCGGCCAGCGCCAGGTTCTGTTCGCGAGCCCGGCGCATCAGCCGCATGACCAAGAACCACGGGACCGCACCGAGTAACACCGAGATCGCATCACCGCCGCGGCCGGCGGCAATCGACACGGCTACCAACACCAGCAGTGAGCCGCCGAGCGTCAGCAGTGCCGCGCGGCGCTCCAGGCGCAGCGCCGCGACGATCCCCACGAAGTACGGCCCCGCCTGCCAGATCCCCTTGGGCTGCAGCACAGCAAGCACCGCGGATGCGAGCGTCACGACGGCCAGCAGCCTGATCCGCCGCCGGCTGTCGAGGTCAGACCGGGGCTGCGTCCCGACCGCGGCACCGATCACGGCGACGATCGCTGCCAGGATCACCGCGCCGCGACCGTGCAAGCCCGGGTGTGGGCGGGTCGTGATGCTCGCGACCACGAAGATGATCAGCCACACCAGGCCCAGGCAGCGCAGCATGATCGCCTCGACCGGCAACCGCAGTCGCTCGTCGCCGCGCCCGCGGCTGTCGTCGGTGAACCAGCTGACGAGCGTCGTGAACATGGACACAAGATAAGCGGGCCGGAGATCGCGTTCATCGGCCCGGGGGTGGACCGCGACGCGTCGGTGCTCCGCCCCCAGGTGGAGCGCGAAGTTCGGCCCTTGCGCCGATGACCGCCCAACGGCGAGGGCCTACCTTGACGCCATGATCACGAACTCACTCGACGCCGCGCTTGCCGAGCAACTTGGCCGCGGCGCCTCG
>JBEKRJ010000058.1:0-12718 GCA_049518835.1 Solirubrobacteraceae bacterium | reverse complement strand
GGCGGCGGCGATAGGCTTGCCGCCGTGTCGAGGAGGATCCTGCTTGGGCTGCCGGCGCTGAGCGCGTCGATCGTGCTCGCTGCATCCTCGGCGTCGGGTTCGCCCGGGCTGCTCGCGGTCCGATCATCCGCGTCGCCGGCGCTGCTGGCGGTCCAGTCGGCGCCGCGGGTCCCGCTGGGGGCGAGGAGCACCGGCGCTGTGGCGCCGGCGAGCACGGTGTCGGGAACGGTCGTCCTGCGGCCGCGCGACAACGCGGCGCTGGTGCGGTTCATCGCGGCGGTCAGCGACCGCAGCTCGCCGCTGTTCGGGCAGTACCTGGCGCCCGGCGCCTTCGCGGGGCGCTTTGGTCCCACGCCAGCGACGATCGAGGCGGTGCGCTCGCAGTTGCAGGCCGCCGGGCTGCGCGTCACCGGCGTCTCGAGCGACGGGCTGCTGGTCAACTTCACGGGCTCCTCGGGGCGGGTCGCGAGCGCGTTCCACACCGGGCTTGAGAGCTATCGGCTCGCCGACGGGTCGCGCGGCCAGGCGACGACCTCGGCGGTCACGATCCCGGCGACGATCGCCGGGTCGGTCACGGCGGTGCTCGGCCTCGATGAGCTCGTGCGCGAGCAGCCGGCGGGGATCGTGCGCGCGCCGGCATCGGCCAGGGGTCAGATCGAGCCGGCCGCGACCGCGGCGTTCGTGCATCCACGCGGCTCGCCGACCGCCTGCGCCGCGGCCACGGTCGCTGCGCGCGGGCTCGGCGGGCTGACCGACGACCAGATCGCCAACGCGTACGGCGCGTTTGGCCTGTACGGCGCCGGCGACCTCGGCGCCGGCCAGCGGATCGCGATCTACGAGCTCGAGCCGTTCCTGCGCTCTGACCTCGAGACGTTCGATACCTGCTACTTCGGCGCGACCCAGGCGGCGAGCATGCGCGCGCGCGTGCACGTGGTCCCGGTCGAGGGCGGCCAGCCGAGCGGACCGGGCAGCGGCGAGGCGATCCTCGACGTCGAGGACGCGTCGGCGCTCGCGCCGGACGCCACGCTCGACGTCTACGAGATGCCCAGCTATGGCGCCGACGGCCTTGCCTACGACCCGATCGACGAGTACGCGGCGATGATCGACACCGACCGCGACCAGGTGATCAGCTCCAGCTGGGGGTTGTGCGAACAGGCCGTGCAGCTCGGCCAGCCGGGCCTGCAGCAGTCCGAGAACCTGCTGTTCGAGCAGGCCGCGGCCCAGGGCCAGACGATCTTCTCGGCGGCCGGGGACAACGGTGCGGACACCTGCAATGCGTTTGAAACCCCGACGCCCGCCGCGGGGCAGAACCCCGTGTCGGTCGACGATCCGGCCAGCCAGCCGTACGTCGTCGGCGTCGGCGGCACGACGATCACCGACGCGGCGACCCAGCCGCCCCGGGAGCAGGTCTGGAACGACGGCGCCACCGGCGGTGGCGGCGGTGGCGGCATCTCGCAGTCGTGGACGATGCCGGCGTGGCAGCAGGACGCGACCGTGGCGGGGATCGCGCTCCCGGGCAGCCCCGACTACGCCAACGCCAACCACGTCGAGCAGCAGTTCGGCTATCCGCAGAGCTTCTGCCAGGCGACGTTGCCGGGCGCGAGTGCCTCGACGCCGTGCCGCCTGGTCCCCGACGTCTCCTCCCAGGGCGACGAGCTGACCGGGGCGATCACGATCTACTTCACGGGCTTTGGCGGCTGGTCGACGATTGGCGGCACGTCGTCGTCGACGCCGATCTGGGCGGCGCTGCTGGCCGACGCCAACGCCTCGCCGACATGTGCGTCGCAGCCGGCGACGCGCGGCGGGATCGGGTTCGCGAATCCGCTGCTGTACGCGGTCGCGTCCAACCCGACCGATTACACGGCATCGTTCAACGACATCACCGCCGGCAACAACGACATCTACGGGCTAGACAACGGGCTCGTGTTCCCCGCCAGGACCGGGTATGACGAGGCGTCGGGCCTCGGCTCGCCGCGGCTCACCGGGCCCGGCGGCAGCGCGGGCCTCGCCTATTACCTGTGCAGCTTCGCCAGCAAGGCCAGCCGGCCGGCGGTCACGGCCCTGAGCCCGGCGTCGGGCGCCACGGCCGGCGGGACCCAGGTGACGATCACCGGCACGGGCTTTGAGTCGGCCGGGACGCCCGACGTGGCATCGGTCCAGGTCGGCTCTGACCAGCTCGCGCGCGGCGCGTTCAGGGTCACCGGCGCGACCTCGATCACCGCCACGCTGCCGCCCGCGCTCGACACGCTGGCGCCCGAGGCGCCCGCGCCGCAGGACGGCGCCGGCGCGGTCCAGGTGATCGTCACGCTCGTCGACGGCGAGTCCAGCGTTCCGGGGCCGAGCTCGGCGTTCGAGTACGAGGACACCAGCGCCGGCACCGCGATCCCCAGCCTGACCGGCGTGATTCCCGTCGGCGGGCTCGAGTCCGCGCCGGCGCCGGTGACGATCTTCGGGTCGGGCTTCAGCACCGCGACCGGCGTCAGCTTCGGCGGCGTGCCGGCGGGCGCGTTCACGATCGACGGCCCCAACCGGATCACGGCGACGCCGCCGCCGTACTCGGCCGCGACGACGTGCGCGCCGCTGCCCACGACGGGCGTGTACGCGGGCGAGAACGCGACCAACGACATCTGCCAGGTGCAGGTCCAGGTCGCAAGCGCCGGCGCGAGCAGCGCGACCGGGCAGATCCTGCCGCCGCCGCAGGGCCCGTTCGGGGTCGACCCGATGGCGGCGCAGTTGCCCCCGCCCGGGTGCGGTTGCGAGCTGCAGCAGGCGCCGACCGAGTACGACTACCTGCCGGCGCCGACGATCACGTCGGTGTCGACCTCGTCCGGGCCCGCCAGCCTCGCCGGCGAGCCGGGCGGCACCGTGATCACGGTGACCGGGACCGGCTTCGATCCGCTCGGGATCGACTGGGCCGACTTCGGCCCCCCGAGCCTCGATTCCTCGGTCGACACCAACTACGTGTTCGTGAGCGGGACCGACCTGCAGATCGCGGCGCCGCCCGAGCCCCAGACAGTGGCGCCGGCGTCGATCCCGTTGCGAATCAGGACGCTGGCGGGGCTGTCGGCGCCGGCGACGGTCAGCTACGCCGGCGTGCCGACCGTCACGCGGGTGCTCAACGCCGTCAACGCCAAGCAGCTCAACGGCGTTTCGGGCGGGCCCTCGACCGGTGGCACTCCGATCCAGATCAACGGCCACGGCTTCGCCGGGCAGCTACTCTCCCCGCTGCAGTTCGCCGACGCCGACCCGACCGGCGGCTCGTTCGGCACGCAATACACGTTCACCGTGCGCGGCGACACGAGCATCAGCACCGAGACCGTCGCGCAGGCGCCCGGGATCGTCGACGTCGAGCTGTGCACGGTGACGGGCTGCAGCCACAACCCGCCGGCGGACCGGTTCTACCTCTATCCGCCCGGCGACGCGGCGGTCGCGTCGGTGTCGCCGGGGTCCGGCCCGGCCGCCGGCGGCACGCACGTCGCGATCGCCGGCCAGAACCTCGGCTGCGCGCTGGGAGTGTTCTTCGGCAGCGCCGCCGCCGAGTCGTTCTCGCGGGTGCTGGTCCCGGGCAACGACTGCGCCTCGCCCACCACGCTGCGCGCCGCCTCCCCGCCCGGCAGCGCCGGCGCCTCGGTGCCCGTCTCCGTCGCGACCGTCGAGAGCTTCTTCACCGGCTCCGGGGGGACGACGAGCGCGAGCTTCGCCTACAAGTAGGACGCCAGATCGCCAAAGTTGCATCACGCGCAACGTCGCGTGGCGGTACTTGTCTAGCGCCGGCGGGCGGTCATGTTGAGCCGCACGTAGTCGAGCACCAGCGGCTCGCCGCAGCGCTCCAGCACGCGGTCGACGAACGGGGCGCGCAGGCTCTCGGGCAGCGGGTCCAGATGGCGGACCAGGCAAACCGTCTGCACGAACGCCCGCGGCTCGGGGGGCGTCACGTCCCGCGGCTGCAGCCAGCACGAGACCTGGTCGAAGCCGGCCCGTTCGAGGCGCTGTGCGGTCTCGGCGTCGCCCGCGTAGTTCCACGGGCGGCACCAGCCAACGAAGTACGAGCTGAACTCCGGCTCGCCGGCCACCGCGTCGGCGAGGTCGCGGAAGCGGTCGATGTTGCCGCGCCCGCCGCACTGCGCCACGAGCCGCCCGCCGGGCCTCAGCGACCGATACAGCGCGGCGAACAGCGCGTCGTGGTCGGGGATCCAATGGAAGGTCGCGTTCGAAAACGCGAGGTCGACCGGCTCGGGCAGCGCCAGCTCGACCAGGTCCTGGCACTGGATCCTCGCGCGCGCGCCGAGCGCCTGCTGGGCGTGGGCGACCATCGACGGCGCGACGTCGACCCCGTAGACACGGCCGCGCGGCACGCGGTCGGCCAGCAATGCGGTCACCCGGCCCGACCCGCAGCCGGCGTCGAGCACGACCTCGTCACCTGCGAATGTCACGCGCGACAGCTGCTCGAGCGCCCACGCGAGCTGTACGTCCGAGACGCGGTCGTACGTGCCCGCGTCCCAGTCCCTGGTCGCTCCGCCGGGGGGCGATCCACTTGCGAGGCCGGGGCACTGCCCGGGGGGCGATCCACTTGCGAGGTCGGGGGGCGATCCGCGCGGCGCGGGGTCTGCGGCGCTCATCACAGCGCCGTCGTGACCGGCCCCGAGCGCTCGCGGTCGCGCTCGTAGGCCGCGATTGCGTCGTGGAGCTCGAGCGTCAGCGCGATGTCGTCGAGGCCGTTGAGCAGCCGGTGCCTGATCTCCGGGTCGATCTCGAACTTCGCCGTGCCACCCGGCCAGCGCACCTCCTGCGCGGCGAGGTCGACCTGCGCCTCGCCGGCGGCGGCGATCGCAGCGCACTGCGCCGCCCCGAGCGCCACCGGCAGCAGCCCGATCTTGGTGCAGTTGGAGTGGAAGATGTCGGCGAAGCTCGGCGCGATGATCGCCTGAAAGCCGTAGTCCTCCAGCGCCCACGGCGCGTGTTCGCGGCTGGACCCGCAGCCGAAGTTGCGCCCGGCGACGAGGATCGGGTTGCGCGGCAGCTCCCAGCCGCGCTCCTGCGCCCAGTCGTAGAACAGGAACTCGCCGAAGCCGGTGCGCTCGACGCGCTTGAGGAACTGCTTGGGGATGATCTGATCGGTGTCGACATCGTCGCGGTCGAGCACCGAGACGCGTCCGGTGATCGTCTCGATTGCCTTCATCAGCTCCTCACCTCCAAGTCGTGGGCGGCCGCCCAGTTGCGAATGTCGACGAAGTGCCCCTCGATCGCGGCCGCGGCGGCCATCTGCGGCGAGACCAGGTGCGAGCGCGCGCCGCGCCCTTGGCGGCCCTCGAAGTTGCGATTCGAGGTCGAGGCGACGCGCTCGCGTGGAGCGGCGATGTCGGGGTTCATCCCCAGGCACATCGAGCACCCCGCCCCGCGCCAGTCAAAGCCGGCGCGGCGAAAGACCTCGTGCAGCCCCTCGCGCTCGGCCTGCTGCTTGACCTGCTGGGAGCCCGGCACGACCATCGCGTACACGCCGTCGGCGACCTGGCGGCCGTCGACCACCTGCGCGGCGGCGCGCAGGTCGCCGATCCGCGAATTCGTGCACGAGCCGATGAACACGCGGTCGAGCTTGAGCTCTGAGATCGGGAGCCCGGCCTCGAGGCCCATGTACTCGAGCGCCCGTTCGTCCTGCTGGGACTGGGGCTCGGGCACCGCCTCGGTGACCGGCACGACCATCCCGGGATTGGTGCCCCAGGTGACCATCGGGCTGATCGCTCCAGCGTCGATCACGAGCTCGCGATCGAAGCTCGCGCCGTCGTCGGTGCGCAGCGTCGGCCACCGCGCGGGCAGCTCGCGCGGCGCCGCCGGCCGGCTCAGCACCCAGTCGTAGGTGGTCTGGTCGGGCGCGACCATGCCGGCGCGGCCGCCGCCTTCGATCGTCATGTTGCAGATCGTCATCCGGCCCTCCATCGACAGCGCCTCGATCGCCGGGCCGGCGTACTCGACCACGTGGCCGACCGCGCCGTCGACGCCGATCTGCCCGATCGTCGCGAGGATCAGGTCCTTCGCGGTCACGCCGTAGCCGAGCGACCCTTGGTAGCGGATCCGCATCGAGCGGGGCTTGGCCTGCACCATGCACTGGGTCGCGAGCACGTGCTCGACCTCGCTCGTGCCGATCCCGAACGCGAGCGCGCCAAACGCGCCGTGCGTGGCGGTGTGCGAGTCGCCGCAGACGATCGTCATCCCCGGTTGCGTGACCCCGAGCTCGGGCCCGATCACGTGCACGATGCCCTGGCGGTCAGAACCGAGCGAGTAGACCGGGATCCCGAACTGCTCGCAGTTGCGCTCGAGCGTCTGCACCTGCACGCGCGACAGCTGGTCGCGGATCCGCGCTGCGACCGGGGTGCCATCGGTCGGGACGTTGTGGTCGGCGGTCGCGAGCGTGCGGTCCGGTCGCCGGACCGTCCGGCCGGCGAGGCGCAGGCCGTCGAACGCCTGCGGGCTGGTCACCTCGTGGACGAGGTGCAGGTCGATGTACAGCAGTCCGGGCGCCACCTCGTGCGCGTCCCAGAGCTTGTCGAACAACGTCTTGGGCATCGGCTGTCAGCTCCTTCTCAGGCCGGCGCTCACGACCGCGAGCAGGACGGCCTCCTCGTGTCCGGGGTTCTCGAAATGGTGGGCAAGGTCGGCGTCGAAGGTCACGCAATCGCCGGCGAGCAGCTCGTAGCGGCGCCCGTCGCAGTGCAGCACGACGGTGCCCGACTGCACGAACGCGGTCTCGCGGCTGCCCGGCTCGTGCATCGGCGGGTCGCCAGGACCGCCGGTGACCGCGCCCGGCGCCAGCATGTGGCGCGAGAGCTCGGCGCGCTGGCCCGGCAGCGGCGGCGTCAGGATCTCGTAGCTGTGGCCGGCGGCGGCGGGCGGCCCGCTGCGCCGCTCGGCCCGGCGCACTACGGTCACCGCCCCCTGCTCGTCGAGGCGCAGCAGCTGTGAGAGGCGCAGCTCCAGGCCGGCGGCGATTCGCGTCGCGACCTGCAAGGTCGGGCTGGTCTCGCCCCGCTCGACCTGCGACAGCATCGCCGCGCTGACGCCCGACCGTTCCGCGAGGTCGCGAAGCGACAGGCCCATCCCTTCGCGCAGTGCTCGGATCCGGGGGCCGAGCGACTCGCGGGCGCTGGTGGTGGCGAGGCTCAACATACGACCGTACGTTATCACGTACGGCGGTAAGGCAGGCCAAGATCCGAGCACCATCCTCGGTAGCCTGGCGCGAATGCTCTCCCGTCCCGACGTGCTCGTACTCGGCGCCGGCGGCGTGCTCGGCGAGGCGTGGCTGATGGGCGTGCTGGCGGGGGTCGAGGATGCAACCGGGTTTGACCTGCGCAACTGCGAGTACTTCGTCGGCACCTCGGCCGGCGCGATCGTCGCCGCCCACCTGATCGCCGGCAACGCGCCGCGCCGCCCGCCGTCCCCCGGGGCCGAGCTGGAGCTGCCGACGTCACAGGCGTCAGGTCCACTCGCGCTGGCAGCTCGCAGGGCAGCCCAGCGAGCGGGCGCGTTCGCGCTCGCCGCGAGCGCGATGTTCGCGCCGCTCGCGCTCGGCGTCGCCGCGCCCGGCGGCGCGGTGTTGCGCGCGGCGTTGCTGCGCCGGCTGCCGACCCCGGGCGACACGCTCGACGAGCTGCGCCGCGACGTCGATCGCGCCGGCGGGCAGTTCGACGGTCGGCTGCGGGTGGTCGCGGTCGACCGCCGCACGGGCCGGCGGGCCGTGTTCGGCAGTCCGCGCGCCCCGCACGCATCGGTCGGCGAGGCCGTCGCCGCCTCGTGCACGGTCCCATGGCTGTTCGCCCCGACGCGGATCGGCGAGCGGGAGTTCGTCGACGGCGCGATCTGGAGCCCCACGAACCTCGACGTCGCCCCGGCCGGGCGCGACACGCTCGTGCTGTGCCTGACTCCCTCCGCAAGCATCGCCGGCAGCGATTCGCTAATCGCGCTGGTCCGCAACGTCGCCCAGTCGGCGGTCTCGCTCGAGGCGCTGACGCTGCGCCGGCGCGGCGCCACCGTGCTGAGCGTCGCGCCGAACGTCGAGAGCGCCGGCGCGATGGGGACCAACTTCATGGACCGCGAGCCGCGCGGCCGAGTGCTGGCGGCCGGTTACCGACAGGGCCTGGAGCTCGGGACTCGCCGCGACGGCTACCGGTAGCTCACGTCCGTGGGCGCTCGGCCCCCCTCGGGCAAGACGGGACGCCGTCATGCGCGATGCGACGCACAACAGTGAAGCTCTCGGACGAGCTCGACGCCCCCTGAGGCACGAGGCGACGCGGACCGGCACCACGGTCGCCGAGGTCACGCGCGCAGCGCTCGCGGCGCACCTCGGCGCTGGCACCCCCCGGCGCCTCGCGCCGTTCGTGTTCCACCATCCCCACCCAACCCTAATCCCTCAGGCCCGGCGCAGTCATCTCGTCCATCTCTGCGCGCACTTGGCGAGCCTCGGCCAGCGCTCGCCGCCGCCGGCGCCGGCGTGACTCCCGCAGGGCAACGCGGATGGCTTCCACGGCCACGAGCGCTCGGACGGCTTCTGACGCGCTGTCGCCCCGGTGGCCAAACGTGACCTCGCAGCAAAGTCACCCCGGGCACGTCACGTTGTGGCCCGCACGCGACCACGACGTCACACCCGTGTATTACTGTATTAGCCGCGTCGTGATGCTCGCCGCAAACTGCGGCTTGTGCTCGCCGCAAACTGCGGCTTGGCCCGATCGCAGTCGGATGCGAGCCGGGTAGCCTCGACGGGGTAAACGGCGCCGTCGCCTCGTTGATCGCCGACGTTTGCTGGGCTTCGAGTACGTCGCGGACGTCGCCACCGAGCTCGCCGAGCTCCCGTTGATCACCTGCAACATCGCCGAGCTCAACCAGAGGAAGTGGGCAAAGGCACAGGACAAGGACTCGCGCTCGCACGCGCGACGATCGGCCGCCACGGCGGCACCCTTGACTGCCACAGCCAAACCGGCCAAGGCGCAACCTTCACGATCTGACTCCCCCTCACCGCAACCACCACAGACGCCACAGACGCCACAGACGCCAACGACGAGGCATACGCGTGAGACACCTTCCTGTGCGAGTGTCGCACCCCGACTCCGACCGCAAAGCCTGATCGCCCTTAGCGCCCGCGCGGACCCTTACGCTGTGGCGCGTGCCGACCGAGCGATCACCAGACCTGGCAGCAGAGCTCGCGCTCGCGCTCGAGCTTGCCGACGTAGCCGACCGCCTCGCGATGAGCCGCTTTCGCGCCAGCGACCTGACCGTGCGCTACAAGCGCGACGGCAGTCCCGTGACCGACGCCGATCGACTGGTCGAGGCGGCGCTGCGCGAGCGGCTGACGCAGCTGCGACCGGAGCACACGGTGATCGGGGAAGAGGCCGGGGCCAGTGGCGCCGGCGAGTGGCGCTGGTACCTGGACCCGATCGACGGCACCACGTCGTTTGCCGCGGGCAGGCCAGGCTGGTCGATCCTGATCGCGCTCGCCAAGCGCGAAGACGTGATCGTCGGGGTCGCGAGCTCGCCGACGCTCCAACGACGTTGGTGGGCAGCCCGCGGGCACGGCACGTTTCGCAACGGGGACCGGATGCGCGTGTCGACGACGCCACTGCTTCGGGACGCGACCGTCAACGACGACTCGCACGGGACGCTCGCGCGCGGGATCGGCGACCATCCGCTGACGCGGCTGGCGCGAGCGTGTGGTCATGTCCGCCCCCATCGAGGACACAGCTTCCTCGCCATCGCCGCGGGCGAGGGCGACGTCGCGCTCGGTCTCGGGGGCGAAGCGTGGGACTACGCGCCGATGAAGGTCATCCTCGAGGAGGCCGGTGGTCGCTTCACCGACCTCACCGGCGCCGACACGATCAGCGCCGGCAACGCGCTCGTCAGCAACGGCTCGCTGCACGCGGCCGCACTGCAAGCCCTGCGCTGACAACCAACCACGCCTGACAACCAACCACGCGCCACGCGCAACCGATGGGCCCGCGGCCCTACGTGGCGTCCCAAGGCGCCAGCAAGGCGGCGATCTGCGCCCGCTGCAGGCCGGCGCCGAGGCAAGCGAGCAGCGCGATCCGCGCCGCGACGGGCGACAGAAACGGCGCGCAGAGCGCGCCGCTGGTGCGCAGGTCACGCTCGGCGCCGTCGAAGCCGTAGGTGTCAAACAGCATCGATGACCGCTCGGGCCGGCAGGTGATCACGACCGGCAGCCGGGCCGCCGCCCGCCGCAGCTCGGTCGCCAGCGTCGGCGAGAGGTGGCCGGCGCCAAACGCGACCAGCACGATCCCGTCGGCGTTGGCGGCGCTCTCGCGCAGCAGCGCGCCGTCGTCGCCGAGCGTGGCGGTGATCACGTCCACCCGGCCGGCGAGCCGCGCCACCGTCAGCGCGGCCGGGCGCACGGGGCGCGCGGCCAGCCACACGCGGCCCTCGACGACGCGACCGAGCGGGCCCGTGATCGGCGAGCCGAACGCGGCTGGACCGGTGCTGTCGACCTTGCGGACGCTCATCGCCGCGTGCACCTCGCCCCCGAACACCACCACGGCGCCAAGCTCCGCCGTCGCGGCGGCGCCGGCAACGGCGACGGCATCGAGCAGGTTCGCGGCGCCGTCCGCGCCCGGCCGCGACGCGGGACGGTTGGCGCCGGTCAGCACGATCGGCGCCGGCGCGCGGTGGAGCAGCGCGCACAGCACGGCGAGCTCCTCGAGCGTGTCGGTCCCGCTCGTCACGACGACTCCCTCCCCGGCTGCTGCCGCTTGCGCGGCGCGCGCCGCGATCACGAGCGCGTCGGCGAGCGTCAGCTGCGCGCTGGGCACCGACAGCAGCGTCTCAGCCGTCAATGCCGGCACGCCGGCCAGTTCGGGCGCGAGCGACACGAGCGCGGCGGCGTCCAATACCGGCACTGCCCGCTCGCCCCGCATCGCGATCGTGCCCCCCGCGGCGAGCAGGCGGATTGGCCGGGTCAGGGATTGCAGGGCTTGCTGCACCGGCTCGGAAGCTACCGGGCGAGCGGCCCGCGATCGCGACGTCCAGGCGGGCGAGCCGCGCCTGCAACGTACCGTGCACGTGCGGCGCGGCCTTCAGGCGCTGGAGCCGGCGGACGATTACCGGCGGTGTGCCGGCAAGATGGATTTCAGGGGCGCTCGCGGCAGCGCTGCTCGCGACCGCCGCGCCCGGCGCCGCCGGCCGACTCGGCCCCCCGCGCGCCCCCGCGGCGGGACCCGAGCCGGCACTGCGCGCCCCCGCGTCCGGCCCCAAGCCGGCAACCGCCGCCGCCGCCGCAGCCGCGCTGGAGCGGTCGTTGCGCGGCCGGCAGTCGCCGTCCGCCGGCAGATGGGTCTCGGGCGTGACGATCACCGAATATTGGCCCGCTCCGGAGTCGTGGTTCGTCGGCCAGCTGGTGCAGGCGCCGGGCCTCGCCGGCCGCCACCGGATCGACTGGCTCTACTCCGCGACCGGAGTCTCGATGCAGGGCGAGGGCATCGGCCTCGACGGCCGCGTCTACCACATCGATTCGCTCGGCTCGGCGGGCTGGGTGACCCAGGCGGGCGCCCCCACGTCGGCCCGCAGTGGCTTCTCGGCCGGCGTTCCCTACTGGCGCGCAGGCGGCTACTGGGCCGGTGCGGCCGGCGCGGTCACGTTCCCGCTGCAGGCCGGCGGCTGGTCAGACGGGGTCGGCAGCCGTTACATGCCGTTGACCGGCGTCACCTTCGCGGCCGGCCCGTCGCTGCCGCTGCGCTCCTACCGGTCGATCGCGGTCGACCCGCGTGTGATCGCGCTGGGCAGCCGGGTCTATGTCCCTGCGTACCGCAACGACGGCTACGGCGGCTGGTTTGAGGCGCAGGACTCCGGCGGCGCGATCGTCGGCAAGCGGATCGACGTGTACCGCTCCCCACCCCCCAGCCCGGCTGTCGGCGGGCAGTACCTTGTCGCCCAGCGCGTGTTCGTGATCGCACCTCAGAGCCAGGCACCGATCGCGACGAGCGTCGTCTCGCCGTTCTAGACTCTGAGTCCGATGGCCAAGCAGCAGCGCACGGTGAGGTTCGAGCAGCGCAGCCAGCTGGCGGCGATGCAGCAGCTGGAGAGCCGCTCGGACGAGGAGCTCGAGGCCGAGACCAAGTACAAGGCGGCCGCGCAGGCAATCCTCGGCGCCCGCGCCGCCGAGCGCTACGACGCAAAGGCGGCCCGCGCCCACTTCCAGCGCGCACTCGCCGCCGCCCGGCCCCAGGAGCGCTTGCAGCTGCGGCGGATGGCCGACGCGTCGCTGGCGCTCGCCGAGCGCCGCGCCGACGACCTCAAGCGCGCGACGCAGAGGCTCGGCGTCGAGGCGCCCACGTCGCGCCAGCTGCGGGGCCTGCAGCTGATGGGGCTGATCGCGCCGCCCAAGAGCGCGGGCGTGTTCGCGCGCGTCCGCGGGATCGTGCTCGTGGTCGCGATCATCGTCGTGATCCTGCTGGTCGCGTTCGGGATCGTGAACCTGCTCGCGCTGCCGTTCGGCGGCGTCTCGCTGGACATCGCGATCTTCTACACGATCGTGCTGGTGCTGGTCGCGTTCGGTGCGCTGGCGTATTTCGGGCGCCGGCGCCAGAAGCGCGTCCAGGCGCAGCGCGCCGAGCAACTCGCCACGCGCCAGCGCTGACGCGTCCCAGCTCGGATGTGCGGACGCTACACGCTCGCGGTGCCCGATCCCGCGGCCGTCCGCGGACGCTTTGCGGTCGGACAGTCGATC
>JBEKRJ010000057.1:0-12727 GCA_049518835.1 Solirubrobacteraceae bacterium | reverse complement strand
GGCCTGAGCTCGGCCTGGTTCAGGTCGCGCCGCGGCGCCTCGTCGAGGGGATCGCCGGGCTGATCGTCCCGGGTGCCGACCATGGCTGGACGGCCGCCGGCGTCGACGAGTTCCTGCGCGCGTACCTGACGCCGGCCGGACGCGCCGCGTTCTACGCGGCGGCGCGGCAGATCTATCTCGAGGAGCCCCACGGGCGGGACGGGTTCTGGCCACGGCTGCGCACGCTGGCGCCGGAGGCGCTGTTCGTCTGGGGGCGCCGGGACAAGCTCGTGCCGATCGCGTTCGAGCGCCACGTGATCGAGGCGCTGCCGCAGTCGCGCCACCTCGAGCTCGACTGCGGGCACGTGCCGCAGATCGAGCGGCCCGCTCAGACGCATGCGGCGATCGCGCGGTTCCTCGCCGGCACCGGGCCCGCGTGGCCCGCGTAGCCCGCGCCGGCGGCCGGCAGGGCAACGAGAGCGCCGGCTGGCGGCTGGCGGCGGCTCGTCAGGAGAGCGCGTCGGCCAGCGACTTGGATCGCTGGCGCTCGGGCGAGATTCGGACCACGTTCCACGCGAGGCCGAGATGGTCCAGGCCGGAGATGATCATTCCCGACACGTCGATCTCTGACGGGCGCAGCCCGTGATACGCCGAGCGGGGGAAGGCGTGGTGGTTGTGGTGCCAGGACTCCCCGAGCGAGAGCAGCGCGAGCCAGCCGACGTTGGTCGAGCGATCCTCGACGTCGAACCGCCGGCGGCCGAAGAAGTGGCACACCGAGTTCACCGACCAGGTGACGTGATGGACCAGGAAGATCCGCACGAGGCCGCCCCAGACGTAGCCCCGCAGGGCGCCGCTGAGCGTGAACCCGTGCAGCGCGAAGCCGGCGACGGTCGGGATCAGCAGCGACAGCAGCGCCAGCGCCGGGAAGCGCCGGCCGATGCGCCGCATCGCGGGATCCTCGTAGAGGTCGCGCGCGTAACGCTTCCAGTCCGATTGGCCCTGGGTCTCGAACAGCCAGCCCACGTGCGCGTGCCAGAGGCCGCGCAGGCCGCTGCCGTGGCCGACGTGCGGGCTGTGCGGGTCGCCCTCGCGGTCCGAGAACGCATGGTGCTTGCGATGGTCGGCGACCCAGTCGAGGACCGAGCCCTCGACCGCGAGCGACCCGAGGATCGCGAAGGTCCGCTCCAGCCACGGGTAGGTCTGGAACGAGCGGTGGGTCAGCAGCCGGTGAAAGCCGACCGTCACCCCGAGGCCGCTCAGTAGGTACATCACCGCGAGGATCACGAGGTCGGTCGTGTCGACCCAGTGGTTCCACAGCAGCACTACGGATGCCAACACGCCGGCGAACGGGACGACGACGCCGATCAGGTTTCCAATTCGCTCAGCTTTGGTCATGGCTCAAGAATCTCATGTCTCTCCAAGAATTTCTTGAGTTGTTATCACCGCGCTGACGCCTAGTTTTTGTGAAGATCACACAAGAACGGGCTAAAGCCGGACCGCGACGACCCCGACCGTGAGGTCGGTCGCCACTCCCGCCCCCCCGCTCGCCACGCCCGACTCCCCCGGAGTCGCCACCGACCCCCGGCTCGCCACCGACGACCCCCCACAGCACGAGCCCGGCGCCCAGGCTCATCCGCCGCTGATGGATCTCGCCGATGCCGACGCGGCGCCACAGCGCCGGCAGGTCGGGCACGTCAGCGTGCAACTGCTCGATGTTGGGGCCGAGAAAGCGGCCGACCTCCAGCCACGCCGGCGACACGAGGCGGCCGAGCAGCGGCAGTCCCACGCGCGTGTGCAGGCGCCACCCGGCCCGCAGCGGCGCCGACCCCGGGACGGCGAACTCGACCATGCCGATCCGCCCGCCGGGCTTGACGACGCGCGCGAGCTCGCGCAGCGTCGCCTCGCGGTCGTCGACGTAGCGCAGCAGGTACGTGAACGTCAGCGCGTCGAACTGGGCGTCGGCGAACGGCAGGCGCTCAGCCTCGCCGTGGACGAACCGCACCCGGCCGGCGAGCGTGCTCTCGCCGGCGAGGCGGGCGCGGGCCCGGGCGAGCATCTGCTCGCTCTGGTCGAGGCCCACGACCTCGCAGCCGCCGCGGCCGGCGAGCTCGAACGCCACCAGGCCGGTTCCGGTCGCGACGTCGAGCACGAGCTGGCCGGGGCGCGGGTCGATCGCCGCGGCCAGGGCGCGCCGCCAGCGCGGGTCCTGGCCGAAGCTGAGCACTGCGCCCATCCGCTCGTAGCGTCCGGGCAGGCCCGCAAACAGCGCCAGCGCATGACGCTTGCGGGGCGAGGACGGGTTGTCCGCGGCGGCTGTCACCGGCGCCAAAAGCGTACGCCCTAGGCGCGGCCGGCTGCGCGGAAATCCGGATTGGCCTGCCCTACGCATCAGTACTACTCCCGGATGGACGGGCGGCGCAGTCGTCTGATACTGGAGGTCATGACACGCTCCGAAGCGACCGCCTATCCGCGCGAGCGGGAGGCGGACGTTGTGCTGCGCGACGGCCGCACGGTCCGCGTGCGCCCGGTCCGCGCCGGCGATCAGCCGGCGATCCGTGTGTTCCTGGAGGCGTTGTCGCCTGACTCGATCGGGTTTCGCTTCTTTGGCACGCCGAACCTCGATTGGGTGATCTCGTGGTCGGTGGACGTCGACTACGCCAACCGCTTCGCGCTCGTCGCCGAAACCGGCAGCCCGCCGTCGATCGTCGCCCACGCCGCCTACATCCGGCTCGACGACGAGTCTGCGGAGGTCGCGTTCATGGTCGCCGACGCCTGGCAGGGGCGGGGGATCTCGACGATCATGCTCGCGCACCTCGCGGCGATCGCCGAGCAGCACGGCCTATCGCGGTTCACCGCCGAGGTGCTGCCGGCGAACCACCGGATGATCGACGTGTTCCGCGAGAGCGGCTTCCCCGTTCATCTGCACTCGACGAGCGACGCGATCGGGGTCGAGTTCCCGGTCTCGCTGTCGGCCGAGGCGCAGGCGCGGTTCGAGGAGCGCGAACGGATTGCGGCGGTCGCGGCCGTGCGCAGCGTGCTCGAGCCGCAGTCGGTCGCGGTGATCGGCGCCTCGCGCCGGCGCGCGACGGTCGGCGGCGAGCTCCTGCGCAACCTGCTGACGGCGGGATTCAGGGGCGCGGTCTACGCCGTCAACCCGGAGGCGGTCGCGGTCCAGGCGCTGCCGGCGTACAAGTCGGTGGGCGAGATTCCGGCACCAGTCGAGCTGGCGGTCGTCGTCGTACCTGCAGCGCAGGTCGTGGGCGTCGCGCGCGAGTGCGCGGCCGCGGGCGTGCGTGCGCTGCTGGTGATCTCGGCGGGGTTCGGGGAGGCCGGGCCGGAGGGCGAGCGCCGCCAGCGCGAGCTGCTCGAGGCGTGTCGCGAGGCCGGGATCCGGATCGTCGGGCCCAACTGCCTCGGGATCGTCAACACCAACGCCGACGTCCGCCTGAATGCGTCGTTCTCGCCGCGCCAGGCGATCCCCGGGCGGGTCGGCTTCATGTCGCAAAGCGGCGGCCTCGGGATCGCGATCATCGAGGCGGCCGAGCGGATCGGCCTCGGGCTGTCGTCGTTTGTCTCGGTTGGCAACATGGTCGATCTGAGCGGCAACGACTTCCTGCAGTACTGGGAGCAGGATCCGGGGACCAGCGTCGCGATGATGTACCTCGAGTCGTTTGACCACCCGCGCAAGTTCGCGCGCATCGCCCCTCGATTCGCGCGACGCAAGCCGCTGCTGGCGGTCAAGAGCGGTCGCTCGGCTGCAGGCGCGCGCGCGACCTCGTCACACACCGGGGCGTTGCTGTCCGCCTCCGATGTGACCGTCGACGCGCTGTTCGAGCAGGCCGGCGTGATCCGCACCGACACGCTGCACGACCTCTTCAATGTGGCCGAGCTGCTGACCATGCAGCCGGTCCCGCGCGGCGACCGCGTGGCGATCGTCACCAACTCCGGCGGCCCCGGGATCATGTGCGCGGACGCCTGCCAGGCCGAGGGCGTCGAGGTACCCGAGCTGGCGCCCGAGGTCCAGGCCAAGCTGGCAGAGTTCCTGTTGCCGGGCGCGTCGCTGGGCAACCCGGTCGACATGGTTGCGACGGCGGGCGCCGAGGAGTACCGGCGGACGCTGCGCACGTTGATCGACGCCGACGCATGCGACGCGATCCTGGCGATCTTCGTACCGCCGCTGATGACCGACGCGGTCGACGTCGCCGAGGCGATCCACGAGGTCGCCCAAAGCGCGGGCGGGACCGCGATCGCGGCCGTGTTCATGACCACCGAGCCGCCGCCGCGCGAGCTCGCGGGCGACGGCGTGCGCGTTCCCGGCTACGAGTTTGCCGAGGACGCCGCGCGCGCGGTTGCGCTGGCCGCGCGCCACGGACGCTGGCGCGCCAGTCCCGCGGGCACCGTCCCGCGCTTTGAAGACGTGCAGCTCAGCCGCGCGGCGGCGATCATCAGCGAGGCGCTGCGGGGCACGTCGGGCTGGCTGTCGCCGCGCTGCGTCGTCGACCTGCTCGACTGCTACGGGCTGGCGCTCGTGCACACGCAGGTCGTCGCGGACGCCGAGCAGGCGGTTGGCGCCGCGGCGCAGATCGGCGCTCCGGTGGCGCTCAAGGCGGTGGCCGCGGGCCTGATTCACAAGACCGATGCCGGCGGGGTGCGGCTCGGCCTCGACGGGCCCCAAGCGGTGCGCGCCGCCGCGCTCGAGATCGAGGCGGCGGTCGCCGCGGCGGGCCATCGACTCGAGGGGCTGGTGGTCCAGCCGATGGCGCCGGCGGGTGTCGAGCTGCTCGTCGGCGTCGTCAACGATCGCGATTTCGGACCGGTGCTCGCGTGCGGCGGCGGCGGCACCGCCGCGGAGCTGGTCAAGGACGTGGCCGTCCGGATCACGCCCGTGACCGATCTCGACGCGCACGCGATGCTGCGCTCGCTGAAGACCTTTCCACTGCTCGACGGCTACCGCGGCGCGGAGCGCTGCGACGTGGCCGCGGTCGAGCAGGTGGTGCTCCGGATCAGCGCGATGGTCGAAGCCCATCCGGAGATCGTCGAGCTCGATTGCAACCCGCTGATCGCCTCGCCCGGCGGCGCGTTGATCGTCGACGCCCGCGTGCGCGTGCAGGCGGCGCCGCCGCCGGCGCCGATGCCGTCGCTGAAGGCGTGAGGCGGTGTCAGCACGGTGGCCCTCAGTCGAGGGTCACCGTCTGCCCGCTGTCGGCGGCCAGGTACAGCGCCTCGATCGCGCGCGCCTGCGCGAGGGCGTCCTCGCGGCCCAGCAGCAGCGGCGCCTCGCCGCGGATCGCGGCCGACATGTTCTCGGCCTCGAGACGGTACGAGTTGACGGGCTCGAGCTCGATCCGCTGCACGCCGGCGTCGCGGCGCAACTCGATCACCGGCTCGCGGCAGTGCCACGGGTCGTCGAGGAACAGCGTCCCCTGATCGCCGACGACCTCGAGCTCGTCGCGCGCCGCGTGCGTGAGGCCGACGTCGAAGTGGGCCAGGACGCCGCCGGCGAAGCTGATCGCGGCCGCGAACGAGGTGTCGACGCCGTCGCCGCCGAGCACCTGCAGCGCGGTCACGCGCTCGGGTTCGCCCGCGAGCAGCCGCGCGCCGCTGACGCAATAGCAGCCGAGGTCCATCAGCGCGCCGCCGTCCAGCGCGCGGCGCAGGCGCACGTCTGAGGCACTGTGCGCGACGAAGCTGAACGCCGCGCGGATCATCCGCACGGCCCCGATCGCGCCGCCGTCGACGAGCCCCTTGAGGCGCTTCGTCTGCGGATTGTGGCGGTACATGAACGCCTCCATCAGCAGGCCGCCTTCGCGCTGGGCGGCGTCAAACGCCTGCTGCACGTCGGCCGGGCGCCGGCTCAGCGGCTTCTCGCACAGGACGTGCTTGCCGGCCGCCAGCGCCGCCACGCTCCACTGCACGTGCAGCGCATTGGGCAGCGAGACGTAGACCGCGTCGAGGTCGGGGTCGGCGAGCAGCGACTCGTAGCCCGCGTACGCGCGCTCGATCCCGTGCTCGCTCGCGTAGCGCTGCGCATGCGCCGCGTCGCGGCTGGCGACCGCGACGACCTCAACGTCCTCGGCCTGCCGCGCGCCCGCCAAGAACAGGCGGTTGATCTGCGCAGTAGAGATGATTCCCCACTTCACGGACATACCGAGCACACTAATCGACGATGCCCGCTGAGCACGTGACCGCGTTTGCCCCGGGCCGCGTCAACCTGATCGGGGAGCACACCGACTACAACGACGGGCTCGCGTTGCCGTTCGCGATCGACGCCGGCGTGACGGTCCGCGCCGACGCGCTCGCCGGCGACCGGATCGAGGCGTTCGCCGCCGACCTCGACGCCAGCGACAGCTTCGCGCTGCGCCGCCCGCGCCGCGTCCAGGGCTGGCGCGCGTTCGTGCGCGGCGCCGTCGCGGAGCTGCGGCTAGCCGGCGTCGCGGTGCGCCCCGCGCGCCTGCGGATCAGCGGCAGCGTCCCGCGCGGGTCGGGCCTGTCCTCCTCGGCGGCGCTCGAGGTCGCCTTGTGCCTGGCGCTGGTGCACTGCAGCGACGCGTCCGCGCCGGGCCGGATCGAGCTCGCGCAGCTGTGCTCGCGGATCGAGAGCGAGTGGGTCGGCGCGCAGACCGGCCTGCTGGACCAGCTCGCGTCGCTGTACGGCGAGCGCGACCGCGCGCTGCTGATCGACTTCCGCTCGCTGCAGGTCACCACGGTCGCGCTGGAGTTGGCGGGCCACACGCTGGTGACGCTCGACTCCGGCGAGCGCCACGCGAACGCGGCGTCGGGTTACAACGCGCGGCGGGCGCAGTGCGCGCAGGCGTGTGAGCTGCTCGGGATCGCCAGCCTGCGCGACGCCACGCTCGCGCAGGCCGAGCGCCTGCCCGAGCCGGTCGCCAGGCGCGCCCGCCACGTGATCACCGAGAACGAGCGCGTCCGGCAGACGGTCGCGGCGCTCGGGCGCGGCGACCTCGCGGCGGTCGGCCGCCTGCTCGACGCCTCGCATGCGAGCCTGCGCGACTGCTACGAGGTCTCGACCCCGGCCGTCGAAGCGGCCGTCGCGCGGCTGCGCGACGCCGGCGCGATCGGGGCGCGGATCGTCGGCGGCGGCTTCGGCGGGCACGTGCTCGGGCTGCTGGCGCCGGACGCGACGCCCCCAGATGGCGCGCTCGAGGTCCGGCCCGGTCCCGGCGCGCGGCTGCTGCACTGAAACGGGGATGGGCTCTGCCCCGCGGGTCGGGCGCGTGCGGCGCACTGTATCGCCGGGCAGGCCGAGGCCCCGGCGATACATTGCGCGACCAGCCTGCGCCCGCGGGGTAGAGCCCCAACTCAGCCGGCAGCCAGCAGCCCCAGCAGCTGCGCCGGCGAGTCGACGATCGCATCGGCGCCCCGCAGCTCGGCGCGGGTGCCGATCCCCCAGCTGACGCCGACCGCGCGGATCGCGTTGTGCTGCGCGGCGGCGACGTCGCTGCCGCGGTCGCCGACGATCACCGCATCGCTCGCGGCCAGCGCCGCCAGCGCCCGCGCCAGCGTCACCTCCTTGGGCTCGTCGAGCGCGTCCATCGCCGGCGCCTCGACGACGACGAAGCAGTCCGCGATCCCGAGCGCGCGCAGCAGCGGCACGACGAACCGCGCCGGCTTGGAGCTCGCGATCGCGAGCGGCATCGCCAGCGCCCGCAGCACCTGATCGATCCCGTCGACGAGCGTCGTGGTCGCGAGGTGCACGCGCTCGTAGCACTCGTTGTAGGTCTCGGCACAGGCGGCGACCAGCGCCGAGCGCGGCGGCTGCCCGGTCAGCTCGGCGAAGCCGTCGAGCACCGTCGGGCCGATGTAGCGGTCCAGCTCGGGGCCCGGCCGCTGCGCGAGTCCGTGCGCGCGCAGCGCCGCGTTGATCGCCAGCCGGACGGGTTCGCGGGAGTCGATCAGGACGCCGTCGAGGTCGAACACGACCGCGTCCGGTGCCGGGACGAGCACGTCAGCCGCCGCGCGGTAGGTCGCGCAGCGCCGGATACAGCGCCCGGAAGCGCTCGCGCTGGGCGCGATACGCCGCCACCCAGGCGGGCACCGGCTCGATCCGCTCGCGGGGTGCAACCGTGGCCGCCACCGCCGCGTGCACGTCGGGCCACACGCCGGCGGCGACGCCGCCGAGGATCGCGGCGCCGAACGCAGCGCCCTCGTCGACGGCGACGCGCTCGAGCGGCAGCTCGAGCACGGAGGCGACGATCCTCAGCCACAGCTCGCTGCGCGCGCCGCCGCCCGAGACGCGCCCGAGCGCAGGCCGGCCGCCGAGCTCGACGATCAGGTCAAGCGAATCGCGCAGGCCGAACGCGACCCCCTCGAGCACCGCGCGCACGAGCGCGCCGCGGTCGTGGCGCACGCTCAGCCCGACGAACGCGCCGCGTGCGTCCGGGTCCGCGTGCGGGGTCCGCTCGCCGGCCAGGTAGGGCGCGAACACGAGCCCCTCGGCCCCGGGCGCCCAGGCGGCGGCCTCGCCGACGAGCTGGTCATAGCCGACGCCGGGGGCGACCGTGTCGCGCAGCCAGCGCAGCGAACCCGCCGCCGACAGCATCACGCCCATCGCGTGCCAGGCGTCGGGCACGGCATGGCAGAAGGCGTGCACGCGCGCCTGCGAATCGGCGGCGAAGCCGTCGAGCGCCGCGAACACGACGCCCGAGGTGCCCAACGCGACCGAGATCGGCCCGGTCCGGTCGACGCCCACGCCCAGCGCGCCGGCGGCCTGGTCACCGCCGCCGGCCGCGACCGGCACCGCCCCGTCGCGCGTGACGCCGGACACGGCCGGGCTCTCCAGCGCGGGCGCCAGCCACTCGCGCGCGAGCTCGAGCGCGTCGAGCACCTCGTCGCTCCAGCGCCGGCGGGCGACGTCGAGCAGCAACGTTCCCGACGCGTCCGAGACATCGGTCGCGTGCTCGCCGCAGAGCTTGAGCCGCACGTAGTCCTTGGGCAGCGCGATCCGGGCGATCCGCTTGTAGGCGTCGGGCTCGTGGCGGCGCAGCCACAGCAGCTTCGGGGCCGTGAAGCCCGGCAGCGCGCGGTTGCCGGTTAGCGCGATCAGCCGCTGCAGGCCGAGCGTCGCCTCGATCTGCTCGCACTCGGCGGCGGTGCGCTGGTCGTTCCACAGGATCGCGGGGCGGATCACCTCGCCGGCGGCGTCGAGCGCCACGAGCCCGTGCATCTGCCCGGACAGCCCGACCCCGGTCGCGGCGCCGGCGACCTCGCGCAGGCGCGCGAGCACGTCCTCGGTCGCCCGCCACCAGTCGGCGGGGTCCTGCTCGGCCCAGCCGGGACGCGGAGTCGATAGCGGATATCCGACCTCGGCGGTCGCGAGCACGGTGCCGTCGGGGTCGATCGCGAGCCCCTTGACGGCCGAGGTGCCGACGTCGATCCCGATCAGGGGACCGTCGAGCGACGTCATTCAGGCACCGAGCGCCGCGTACACCAGTTCGTAGGCGCGGACGGCGTCCTTGTGCTGCTGGGCCTCGCGCAGCGCCGCGTCGTCGATCTTGGCGGCGACCGAGTCGATGAACCGCCACTGCGCCACCGACCGGCGCACGGCGCCGACCTGATCCTCGGCGTACGGATAGAGGTCGAACCCGAGCCGCTCGCCGGCGCTGCCGTAGCCGCAGCGGCGCAGCTCGAGCGCGAGCTCGAGCGTCTCCATGAACGCGGTCGCGCCGACCATGTTGTCGTCGTCGAACGTGCCCCAGCCCGAGTTCGCGTGCTGATGGCCGAGGACGCCGTCTGCGGCGAGCAGCGCCGCGTACTCCGGCAGGTGCTCGCCGTTCATGATCAGGTGCTGCCAGTCCATGTTGATCTGGACGTTGTCCAGCCCCTGGTCGCGGAGCTTGTGCAAGACGTACAGGCACATGCCGATGTTGCGCATCATGATCTTCATCGCCGGCTCGGAGTTCTTGTGCTCCAGGAACAGCTTCACGCCGTGCTCCGCGCAGATCGCCGCCGCTTCGCCGATGCCCTCGATCAGCCACCTCCACGAGTCGACATACGGCGTCTGGAACGGGTAGTTGTAACCCTCGCCGCCGGGCCAGATGATCAGGTTGGCACCCAGCGAGCCGGCGAACTGCGCTGCCTCGCGCACGATCCTGCGCGCCTCGGCGCGCACCGTGGCGTCGGGGTTGACGAGGCCGCCGCGGCCAAAGCGCGGATCGAGGTGCAGCCCGCCCGCGATGCAGTAGATGTCGTGGCCGCGGAGCGCTGCCTGCACCTCTGGCAGGTTTTCGCTCGACAGCTCGTTGGGGTAGTGAAACTCGTACCCGTCGATCAGCTCGCCGAGCCCCTCGACCGCCCGGTGCACCTTCTCGGCGACTGGCTCGGCATCGTAGCTGTGCTCCGGCTGATAGCCGATCGGGACGAAGCGAGTGATCATCGGCCCGAAGGCCCAGATCCCGAGACTGGTCTTCATTGCTCTCCTTGGCGAGGTTGGCTGTCGGCCGGCGAGCGCGATTGTATTGCTGGCCGATCGTCTCCGAGCGCCTGCGCGTTAGCGTTAACACGGGTTGCCAAGCAGCGCACCGGACGACACGCACACGGGGGAGGCGAGCGCGCCGGCGCGCCGTCCACGTGCCGCGGTGATGGCCGACGTCGCCCGGCTGGCGGGCGTCTCGCACCAGACGGTGTCGCGCGTGATCAACGCCAGCCGTCACGTCCGGCCCGAGACGCGCCGCCGCGTGCTGGAGGCGATGCGCGAGCTGCGCTACGCGCCCAACCCGGTGGCGCGGGCGCTGGTCACGGGGCGCTCGCAGACGCTCGGCGTGGTCACCTTCGACACCACCCTGTACGGCCCGGCGTCGACGCTGTTCGGGATCGAGCGCGCCGCCCATGAGGCCGGCTACTTCATCATCGTCGCGAGCCTCGAGGCGCTCGACCGGGCGTCGGTGGCCGACGCCGTCGCGCGGCTGTGGCGCCAGGGCGTGGACGGCGTGCTCGTGATCGCCCCCCACCAGGACGCGGCCGACGCGCTGGTGCACGTGCCGGGTGACGTCCCGCTGGTGGCGGTCGAGGCGGGCCCGGCGGGCACCGTGCCGCTGGTCGCCGTCGACCAGTTCGCCGGCGCGGTCAGCGCGACCCGCCATTTGTTGGACCTCAGGCACGCGACCGTGTGGCACATCGCCGGCCCGCTGGACTGGCTGGAGGCACGCGAGCGCCACGATGGTTGGCGCGCGACGCTCGCGGCGGCCGGCGTGCAGGCGCCGGCGGCGCTGATCGGCGACTGGAGTGCGCGCGCCGGCTATCAGCTCGGCCGCCGGCTCGCGAGCGACCGCGCGGTGACGGCGATCTTCGTCGCCAACGACCAGATGGCGCTCGGCGTGCTGCGCGCGATGCACGAGTCGGGGCGGCGCATCCCCGCGGAGGTGAGCGTCGTCGGCTTTGACGACGTGCCCGAGGCGCCGTACTTCACGCCGCCGCTGACGACCGTGCGCCAGGACTTCGACGAGGTCGGCTCGCGCAGCCTGCGGCTGTTGCTGCGCACGATCGAGTCCGGTGGTCCCGTCGCATCGGACTCGCGCGTGGCGCCGGAGCTGGTCGTGCGGGCGAGCACAGCGGTCGCGCCGGGCGGCTGAAGTCGACGTCCCAGGGCGCGTTGACCGACCCGATTGTGATCGCTAACATGCCGTCCCGCTGACGTGAGAGGAGAGAAGCGACGGCTACGGCGTGGCGCGAACTGCGGCCCACGGCGCGGGCAAAAGGATTTATGGTCGGTTAAGTCGAATGGACAGCGGCCCGGGAGTTTGAAAGCGTGTGCCCGGGGGCGGTTCCAGAACACGCCGAGAGAGGAGACACCTTGTCTGATCCCGAAGACATCATTCACGACGCCGTCGAGCGGCTCGAGTGGGACGAGCGCAAGATCGAGGACTCGCCATTCAAGCGCTGGCGCCAGCTGACGCGGCGCACCGCGCTGACGGGCGGCGCCGCCGGGATCGCCGCGTTCATGCTCGAGGCGTGCGGCAGCAGCAAGTCGAGCAGCAGCACGGTCGCCAGCAGCACCGGCACCGGCACCGCGTCGGCCGCGACCGGCGGCGCCGCGTCGGGAATCTTCGGCGTCAGCGCGAGCTACCACTTCGTGATGGTCAACCACGTCACGACCAACATCTTCTTCACCCCGACGCAGAGCGGCGCCGCCGACGCGTGCAGCCTGCTGGGCTGCTCGTACACGTGGACCGGCTCGGCGACCAGCAACGTCACCGAGATGGTGAACTCGATCAACACCGCCGTCACTGCCCACGCGAACGGGATCGCGACGTCGCTGATCGACCCGACCGCTTTCAACGGCCCGGTGCAGAAGGCGATCAGCGCCGGCATTCCGGTCGTCGCCTACAACGCCGACGAGCCGAACTCCGGGCGGCTTGCCTACATCGGCCAGGACCTGCTCGTCTCCGGTCAGCAGATGGGCGAGCACATCGTCTCGCTGCTGCCCAGCGGCGGCGAGATCGGGCTGTTCATCGCGACCCCGGGCGCGGCCAACATCCAGCCGCGGATCGACGGTGCGATCGACACCCTCAAGGCGCACCCGAACATCAAGTACAACGTCGTCGCGACCGGCGCGGCGGTGCCGGCCGAGCTGACCGTGATCAACTCCTGGGCGACGGGGCACCCGAGCGCCAAGGGGATGTTCGCCGTCGACGCCGGCAGCACGCAGGGACTGGCGCAGACGATCCAGAAGCAGGGCCTGAAGGCCAAGGGCTGGGTCGGCGGCGGCTATGACCTGACCCCGATCACCGAG
>JBEKRJ010000056.1:0-12789 GCA_049518835.1 Solirubrobacteraceae bacterium | reverse complement strand
CGGCGCACAGCGAGCAGCCGACGCACTTCTCGAGGCCAGTGTCCTCGAACCGGTGCAGCTTGTGCCGGCCGCGGAAGCGCGGGTACACGGGCGTCTTCTCCTCCGGATACTGCAGCGTCATCGGCCCTTCGATCAGTCGCGCGAAGGTCGTCTTCAGCCCCTTGAGCGTCGCGCCGAACGAGCGGTAGGCGCCGGCGATCGGGCTGCGCGCGGGGACGCGGATCACCTCGATCACGTCCGGGCCGGGATCGTAGGGCATCGTTTCAGGCCACCAGGATCGCGGTCACGAGCAGGTTCAGCGTTGCGAGCGGGAGCAGCACCTTCCAGCCGAGCGACATCAGCTGGTCATAGCGCAGGCGCGGCAGCGTCGCTCGGATCCAGATGAAGAAGCTGAAGAAGATCACGATCTTGACCAGCACCACGATCGGGTCGACCCAGCCGGGCGGATGGATCCCGAACGGCAGCAGCCAGCCGCCGAGGAAGACCGTCACGGCGATCCCGGAGACGACGACCATGTTCGCGTACTCGGCGAACAGGAAGGAGGCGAACGGCGTCCCGCCGTACTCGGTGAAGTAGCCGCCGACGAGCTCGGAATCGGCCTCGACGAGGTCGAACGGCGGGCGATTGGTCTCGGCGAACGACGCGACCGTGAAGATCAGAAAGCCGGCGAACTGCGGGATGAAGTACCACATCCCGCCCTGTGCATGGACGATCCCGGTCAGCGACAGCGTGCCGGCGGTGATCACCACGCCGACCAGCGCCAGGCCCTGGGAGACCTCGTAGGAGATCAGCTGCGCGGCGCCGCGCATCGCGCCGAGGAACGAGTACTTCGAGCCCGATGCCCAGCCGCCGAGCATGATCCCGTAGAACGAGATCCCACCGAATGCGAACACGTACAGCGGGCCGATCGAGACGTCGATCCCGTACAGCCCGACGCGCTGGCCGAAAACGTGCTGGACGTTGCCAAACGGCACCAGCGCCAGCCCCGAGATCGCGGTCAGGATCGCGATCACGGGCGCGACGCGGTACAGGAGCCCGATCGAGCTCGACGTTCGGAACGGCTCCTTGACGGCGAACTTGAGGATCTCCGCGATTGGCTGCATCAGCCCGTACGGGCCGACGCGGTTGGGGCCGTAGCGAACCTGGAAGCGCCCGAGCAGCTTACGCTCGTACACGATCAGCACCGGCAGCATCGCGAACACGACCGCGAAGATCACCACCGACTTGACGATCTGCACCCACCACGGCTCGAAGTAGAACACGGTGCCGAACCAGGTCATCGCAGCGCGGTCCCGGTGATCGGCGCAGCGGGGACGGGGGCTGGGTTCATCGCTTGGCGATCTCGATCATCGGCTCGGTGAGCGCGTTGGCGGAGTCGGCGGCGAGGCCGTCGGCGAGGAACGCCGTTCCCAACGGCGCGTCACTGCGCACCGCCGCGCGCGCCTGCAGGCGGGTCCCGTTCTGCGACACCGCGACGCTCTCGCCGTCGGCGATCCCGAGCCGCTGGGCGTCCTCGGGCGAGAGCTCGACCTGCTGCCGGGCGACCGCGAAGCGCAGCGCGGGCGAGACGTCGACCTCGGGCGAGGCCCAGATCGGCCGGTAGCGGCCGAGCGCCAGCCGGCCGTCGCCGGCGCGCCGCCCGTCCGGCGCCGTCGCTGCGGCTGCCGGCGCGCCGCCGGCTGCCGGCACGCCACCGCCTCCCGCCGGCCCGCCGCCCGCCGCCCGGCCTCCCGCCGGCCCGCGGCCCGCCGCCCGGCCGCCCGCCGGCCAGCGGCCCGCAGCCAGCCGGCCGGGCCGGCTGCCCGCCGGCGTCGCGGACGGCTTGCCGCCCGGCTTGATCCCAGCGGGCATCGTCGCCGCCTCGGGGCGCTCCGGCCAGCGAATCCCACGGCCGCCGATCTGCTCGAGCGTCAAGCCCGCGTAGAACGGCACCGCCGCGGCGAGTTGCTTGAACGCCATCGAGCTGGTCAACACGCGCAGATCCAGGCCGACGCGCTTGGCGACATCGGCGATCACCGACCAGCCGGCGCGCACGCCTCCGGGATGGGCGACCGCGGTGCGCAGCCGCTGCAAGCGGCCGTCGGGATGCACCACCGTGCCCTCCTTCTCGGCGTAGGAGTCGGCCGGGAAGATCACCGCAGCGTGGTCACGGATCCCCTCGGTCAGGATCGAGGCGTGCGCGACCACGAGCCCGGCGCGGTCCAGCGCGCGGTTCCACAACGCCCGGTCGGGCAGCTCGCGCACGGGATCGGCCTGGAACAGGTACAGCGCCGTCAGCTCGCCGTCGACGACGGCCTTCGCGATCCCGGCGGCACTGCGGCCGCGACGCTCGAGCTCGCTGTAGCCGGGGCCGGCGTTGGACAGCGCGCCGGCCTCGCGCAAGCCGCGACCGTTGGCGCCGGCGGGAAGCTCGAGCACGCCCGCGCCGGGCCGCTCGGCGAGCCCGAGCCGGCCCGCGATGCTCAGCAGCGACAGCAGCGCCGCGGGGTGCAGCCGCTCGCCCCACAGGATCACGACATCCTCGCCGCCCTCCGTCAACAGGTCCGCAAGCGAGGCGATCTCCTCCCGGGCCCAGCCGTCGCCGGCGATCGCGGCGTCGAGCGCCTGCAGGAACTCGGCCTCGCCGTCGGGCGGGTAGCGCAGCACGACGCGCGCGTTGACGTCCAGCGCGCTCGGGCGCGCGGTTGCGATCGCGAGCTTGACGCCGTGGCGGCGCACGCCCTTGCGGATCCGCAGGTCGAGGATCGGAGCATCGTCGAGCGGCTCGCAGCCGAGCACGAGCACGGTGTGGGCGAACTCGAGGTCCGGGACCGTTGCCTGTAGCTCCGGCGCGGCGAGCCCTCGCGCGAGCTCGAGCGGCACCGCGGCGCCGGCGCGCGAGGAGATGTCGGGGGAGTCCAGGCCCTCACGCAGCAGCCGCGCGAGCAGGAAGCCCTCCTCGTTGGTCGCTTGGCCGCCGACGAGCGCGCCGACGCGCCCGGTGTGGCGGGCGAGGCCGGCGGCGGTGTCCAGCGCGCGCTCCCACGACACCGGCCGTAGCTCGCCGCCGTCGCGGACCAGCGGCTGCGTGATCCGCGCGTCGACGTGGATCGCCTGGTAGGCGAACCGTCCCTTGTCGCACAGCCAGCCGTCGTCGACGTCGGGGTGGTCGCGGGCGAGCACGCGCAGCACCTTCTCGTCGCGGACCGTGAACTCGACGTTGCACTGCGACGGGCACAGCGTGCAGATCCCGCCCGCCCCCTCGACGTCCCACGGCCGCGCGCGGAACCGATAGGGCTTGGAGGTCAGCGCCCCGACCGGGCACAGCTCGATGATGTTGCCGCTGAACGGCGCCACGTACGGGTGGCCGTCATGCGTGCCGACGAACGTGTGCGCGCCGCGCTCGGTGAAGATCAGCTGGTAGTCCTCGGCGATCTCCTGCGAGAAGCGCACGCAGCGATAGCAGAGGATGCAGCGCTCGCGATCGATCGCGATCAGCGGCGACAGCGCGAGCGGCTTCTGGAAGTGGCGCTTGGGCTCGATGAAGCGCGAGCGGCCCAGGCCCCACCCGAACGTGATGTCCTGTAGCGGGCACTCACCGCCCTTGTCGCACACGGGGCAGTCGAGCGGGTGGTTGACGAGCAGGAACTCGACGATCGCGTTCTGCGCGTGGCGGACGCGCTCGGTCTGGGTGTGGACGACCATCCCGTCCTTGACCGGCGTCGAGCACGAGGTCTGGAGCTTCGGGATCCCCTCGATCTCGACCAGGCACATCCGGCATGCCCCGACGGGGTTGCCGAGCTTGGGCTGGTAGCAGAAGTACGGGATCTCGACGTCGCCGAACTTGGCGGCGTCGACGAGCATCTCGCCCTCGGGCGCGCGCACCTCGCGGCCGTCGATCGTCAGCTGGATGATCTTCTGCTGGGGACGGGGCATTGGATTTGGGAGTTGTACTAGCTAGCTAGTGCACAGGCAGCGGACCTGCATGAACGTCGGCAACGCCGACCGCAACCACATCCTCCAGCGAGGCGGCATCGGCGCGCTCGCGCGCGGCCTCGATCTCCGCTTCGAGCTCATCACGGAACTTCTCGATCAGCGAGCCGATCGGCATCGCCATCGCGTCCCCGAGCACGCACAGGCAGTTGCCGATGATCTGCTCCTGGACCGAGGCCATGATGTCGAGGTCCATCGGCGTCGCCTCGCCGGATCCGATCCGCTCGAGCATCTTGACCGTCCAGTTGGTGCCCTCGCGGCACGGCACGCACTTGCCGCACGACTCGTGGGCGTAGAACTTCGCGACCTTGAGCGCCACCTCGAGCACCGTGTGCGAGTCGTCGACGACAATCACCGCGCCGGAGCCGAGCATCGACCCGGCCTTCGCCATCGAGTCGAAGTCGTACGGGAGGTCGAGGTCGTCCTTGGTGAGCACGGGCGAGCTCGACCCGCCCGGGAACCAGAACTTGATCTCGCGGCCCGCGGGCGGGCCGCCGGCGAGGCCGTAGATCAGCTCGCGCGAGGGGATCCCGAGCTCGATCTCGTAGTTGCCCGGCCGCTGCACGTCGCCCGAGATCGAGACGAGCTTGGTGCCGGTCGACGTCTGCGTGCCGATCTGGGCGTACTGCTCGCCGCCGAGGCGGATGATGTGCGGGACCGTGCACAGCGTCTCGACGTTGTTGATCAGCGTCGGGCCGTGGTAGAGGCCCTCGATCGCGGGGAACGGCGGCTTCAGCCGCGGGTTGCCGCGCTTGCCCTCGAGCGAGTCCAGCAGGCCGGTCTCCTCGCCGCAGATGTAGGCGCCCGCCCCGCGGTGCAGGACGAGCGTCAGCGAGTGCTCAGAGCCGAGGATCCGCTCGCCGAGATAACCGGCTGCGGCGGCCTGCGCGATCGCCGCCTCGAGGATGTCGGCCTGGAAGCTGTATTCGCCGCGGATGTAGATGAACGCCCGGTTGATCTCGGTCGCATAGGTCGCGATCGCGATCCCCTCGATCAGCATGTGCGGCGTCTTCTGCATCAGCTCGCGGTCCTTGAAGGTCCCCGGCTCGGACTCGTCCGCGTTGCAGACCAGGTACTTGTCCATGTCCCCGTGGGGCAGGAACCCGGCCTTCTGGCCCATTCGGAAGCCGGCGCCGCCGCGACCGCGCAGCCCGGAGTCCGAGATGTTCGCCAGCACGTCCTCGGGTGACATCGCGAGCGCGCGGCGCAGCATCTGATACCCGCCGCGGCGCTCGTACACGGGCAGCGTGTTGAGCCCGGGCTCGTCGATGCGATCGAACAGCAGCTTCACTTGCCGGCCTCCTGCTCCGAGATCGCGCCGACGCCGGGGTCCGCGCAGCGGCGGTGGCGCAGCTGCTTGGCTTCCAGCACGGGGCGCCCGGCGAGGATGTCGTCGACGATCTGGGGCGCGTCGTCGACCGTCAGCGGACCGATGTACTCGCCGTCGACCGACGCCATCGGCGCGATGTCGCACGCGCCGAGGCACTCGAAGGACCGCACGCCGATGTCGGGCTCGCCGACGGTCGCCTCCGCGAGCGCGTCGTAGAGCTCGTCGGCCCCCAGCAGCGAGCAGGAGATGTTCGTGCACACGAACACGTCGTGGCGGGGCTTGGGCGCCAGCTCGAACATGTCATAGAACGACGCGACCGAAGTCAGGTAGGCGGGCGTCAGCGCCATCACCGCCGCGACCTGCTCGATCGCCTCAGGCGAGCACCAGCCGTGCACGGCCTGCGCGGCGTGCAGGGCGGGGATCGCGGCCGAGCGGCGGTCGGGGTACTTGGCCATCATCGCGATGATCGCCTCGCGCAGATCGGGCGGCACCGGCGTCGTCGCGGGGTCCGGGACGGTCGCCGGATCCTTGGTCAAGTCGACTGACGTGTCCCACCCCGGCACCCGCGAGCCGTGTCCGAAGCGCGGCACCGGCCGGCGCGTGTGCCGCCGCCCGGGGCCGCCTTCGTGATCGAAGCGCGGATCGCCGAGCACGCTCACCTGTCGATCCCCCCCAGGATCGGGTCGAGCATCGCGATCGTCGCGATCAGGTCCGCGATGTAGCCGCCGCGAACCATCGGTGCGAACGCCTGCAGGTTGGAGAAGCTCGGATCGCGCATGTGGACGCGCGCCGGCTTCGCCGAGCCGTCGGAGCGCACGAAGCAGCCGAGCTCGCCGCGCGGCCCCTCGATCGGGTAGTAGACCTCGCCCGGCGGCACGCGGAAGCCTTCGGTCACCAGCTTGAAGTGGTGGATCAACGCCTCCATCGAGGTGGCGAGCTCGTGGCGCGGCGGCAGCGCGACCTTGCGGTCGGGGGTGATGAACGGCCCCTCGGGCAGCCCCTCGAGCGCCTGGGAGATGATCTTGGTCGACTCGTACAACTCGGCGACCCGCACGCGGAAGCGGTCGTAGTTGTCACCGACCGTGCCGACCGGGATCTTGAACTCGAAGTGGTCATAGCTGCAGTACGGCGCCGCCTTGCGCAGGTCCCACGGGTGGCCCGACGCGCGCAGCAGTGGGCCGGTGACGCCGAGGCCGAGCAGCGTCTGCTGGTCGACGATGCCGGTGTCGCGCAGGCGCTCGAGCAGGATCTCGTTCTTCTCCAGCAGGTCCAGGTATTGGTCCGCGCGCGTCGGCATCTCGTTCAGGAACCGGCGCAGCTTGGTGGCGAACCCCACCGGGATGTCCTCGATCACGCCGCCGACCTGGAAATAGCGCGTGTGCATCCGCTGGCCCGAAGACATCTCGAACAGGTCGAGGATCGTCTCGCGCTCGCGGAACGTGTACCACAGCATCGAGATCGCGCCGACGTCCAGCGCGCTGGTGCCCAGCCACACGAGGTGCGACATGATCCGGTTGAGCTCCAAGTGGATCACGCGCAGGTACTGCGCGCGGGCGGGCACCTCGAGGCCGAGCAGCGTCTCGACGGCGCTGACGAACGCCATCGCGTTGAAGTAGTACGCGAGGTAGTCCATCCGCTCGACGACCGGAATCGCCTTCCAGTAGGACTTGTCCTCGGCCGTCTTCTCGATCCCCGTGTGGACGTAGCCGATGATCGGCTTGAGCTCGCGGACGATCTCGCCCTCGAGCGTCACGAGCAGCCGCAGGACGCCGTGCGTGGCGGGGTGGTGGGGCCCCATGTTGAGCGTCAGCAGCTCGTGCGTCTGGTCCTCGCCGGCGGGCTCCGCGGACAGCGTGATCGACTCCTCGCGCCGGCGATAGTCCTCGCTCAGGCTCATTGCCACTTCCCGTAATTCTGCTCTTCGTTGTAGGTGAACAGCACCGGCTCGCCACCGATCGGGAAGTCGCGGCGCTGCGGATGCCCCTCGTAGTCCTCGGGCATCAGGATCCGGCGCAGGTCGGGGTGGCCCTCGAACACGACGCCGAACATGTCATAGACCTCGCGCTCGGGGAACTCGGCGCCCGGGAACAGCTCGACCACCGAGTCGATCCGCGGCGCGCCGGTCGACAACCGCGCCTTGACCGAGATCCGGTCGACGCGATGCATGTCGAGCAGCTCGTAGAGCACCCCCAGGCGCGGCTCCTCGGGGTAGTAGTCGACGCCGTGCAGGCTCGCCAAGAACCGGTAGCCCTTGTCGTGGAGGTGGTGCAGGATCGCCCTGATCTCCGGGGGGTTGGCGATCAGCGTCGCGCGGTCGCGTTGAAACTCGGTGTCGAGGATCGACCCCGAGTGAAGCTCGCGAAGCTCCTGAGCGGTCAGCTCGAGCTCCGTCGCGTCAGGCACCGGCGCTGTCCCCAGGCTGATAGAGGTTGATCGCGGCACCGCCGGCCGGGGCCTGATCGAGCAGCACCTCCTCGGTGCCGGTCGCTTCGTAGCGCTCGCGCCAGCCGCCCTTCTGCTGGCGGTGGATCTTCTCGCGCAGCCGCAGGATTCCGTGCATCAGCGCCTCCGGGCGCGGCGGGCAGCCCGGGATGTGGACGTCGATCGGCATGAACTTGTCGGCCGGCACGATCGCGTAGTTGTTGAAGACGCCCATCGACGAGCAGCACGCGCCCATCGAGATCGCCCACTTCGGCTCGAGCATCTGGTCGTACAGACGCCGGATCACCGGCGCCATCTTGATCGAGACGCGCCCCGAAAGGACGATCAGGTCCGCCTGGCGCGGCGAGGCGCGCAGCGCTTCGAAACCGAACCGCGCGAGGTCCGAGCGGGGCGACCCGACCACCGAGATGAACTCGATCGCGCAGCAGGCGAGGCCGAACGTGAGCGGGTAGATCGCGTTGCCCTGCGCCCAGGCGACGGCTCGCTCGGCGTTCGTCGTCAGGACGCGGTCGTATACGTAGCGCTCGAGCTCCTCGTCGGACAGGTCCCCGCGCAGCATCTCGCGGGCCTGCAGCTGGCGGGCGCGGAAGTCCTCGCCGGACAGCGGCTCGCGCTTCAGCTCCATTCCAACGCTCCTCGCCGCCACACATACACGAACGCGATCATCAGCAGCACCACGAACACGATCGTCTCGCTCATCGCAAAGGTGCCGAACGCACGCAGCTGAACCGCGATCGGGTACAGGAAGATGACCTCGATGTCGAACAGGATGAACAGCATCGCGATCAGGTAGAAGCTGATCCCGAACCTGAACCCGCGCTGGACCTCGGACGGCAACCCGCACTCGTACGGTGCCGTGCTGCGATTCGGGTGACGGTGGCCGAAGAGCATGTTCAGGACGGCGAACACTCCCCCAATGGCGCCGCCGAGGATCAGGAATACGATCGCTGGCAGATAGCTTCGCAGCATGTTCGGACCTCAGTCTTATAGCACCGTTACGAGACGGTTCGTAACACAGTGTTACTTAGTGCGGAATGCGGCTATGTTTGGCTCTGCTTAACGTACGTGACGGGGCTGATGCCAGGATGAAAGAAATCCACATCGTCGTCGGCGTGCTCGCGATCGCGCTCAACGCGGCGGCAGCGCTGTGGGGTGCGTTCTGCTGGTGGCGGGCGCGCCGGTCGGTCCTGTTCTGGCGCCTGCTGCGCGCGGGGCAGCTGGTGGTCGTGATCGAGGTCGCGCTCGGCGGCGCGCTGCTGGCGCTCGGGCGCAAGACGCCCGGGCTGCACATCCTGTACGGGATCCTGCCGCTGCTGGTGGCGTTCATCGCCGAGCAGCTGCGGGTTTCCTCGGCGCAGATGGTGCTCGACGCACGCGGGATCGAGTCGGCCGCTGCGGTCGGCAAGCTCGAGCAATCAGAGCAGCGCGCCGTCGTCGTCGCGATCGTGCAGCGCGAGCTCGGCGTGATGGTGCTGGCCGCGATCGTGATCGTCGTGCTGCTCGCGCGCGCCGCCGCCACCGCGTAGCCAACACTAATTGGATCGGGCTCTGCCCCGCGGGCGGGTGCGAGCGGCGCAATGTATCGCCGGCGGCGGGACACGGTCACAGTCGCGCGTCGTGGTAGCGCCCGCCATACCACAGCAGCGGCCGGCCGCTGCCGAGCCCGAGCGCGATCACCTCGCCGATCGCGATCGTGTGGTCGCCGCCGGCGAGCAGCTCGCGCAGCTCGCACGCCGCCCATGCGAGCGCGCCGGCGATGATCGGCAACCCGTGCTCGAGCCGGTACTCGACGCCGTCGAGCTTCTCGGCCTCGGGCAGCTTGGACGCAAACAGGCCCGCGACGTGCTGCTGGCCGGCGCTCAGCAAGTTGACGGCAAAGCGCCCCGCCTCGCGGACGATCGGCAGCGTACGGGCGTCGTTCTCGAAGCACACCAGCGCCAGCAGCGGCTCCAGCGACAGTGAGCACAGCGCGTTGGCGGTCATCCCCCCGATCCCGGCAGCCCCGGCCGTAGTGATCACCGCCACGCCGGTGGCAAAGCGCCCGAACACCTCGCGGAACAGCTCGGGATCGGGATCGCCGGCCATCGCCGGCCGTTATACCGCTGTCTGGGGGGCCCCGGCGCCGGCCCCTGTGGTTGCCGCCGTAGGAGGACGGTCGCGCTGTGGGTTGAGTGGGCGAGCGTCGTATCGGCCGGCGCCGGGGACGGGACCCATGTTTCGCCGCGCGCCGCGCGGCTCCTGCTTGCGAGTTCTCTTTTCTCTTATCTGCCGACCCGCAGCGTCCCGTAGGCGCCGAGCGTCTGATCAGACTGGATCGACGATGCCAGCAGATAGCTGCCGCGCGTCAGCGTCAGCGTCAGCTCGGCGCTCTGGCCGGGCGGGATCGGGCGCGTCGACGCATCCGTCCGGCCGCTGCGCGAGACGACGAGGTCATGGGTCAGGCGTCCATAGTTGTGCACGAGGATCGTCAGCTGCCCGGGGTCGGCCTGCGCGCTCTGCGGCGCGACCCGGTACTCGCTGAGCGCGACATACAGCGTCCGGGCCTGCCCGAGCACGTCCGTGTTGCCGCACCCCGCGAGCGCCGTCAGCAGCGCCGCGGCGAGCGCGACGGCCGGTGCGCGCGCCTGCGTCATGGGGATCCGATTATGATCCTGGCCCGCATGAGGGTCCTGGCAATGAGTGCGTTGATCGCGCTGGCGGCGCTGGCCGCCGGCTGCGGGACGCAAAACATCAGCGTTCCGAAGTCCGATCCGACGTACGCCGGCGCGGTGCTGTTCTCGCAGCGCTGCTCGGGCTGCCACACGTTGTCCTACGCGGGCACCCACGGTTCGGCGGCAAACGTCCGCTCGGCGCAGTTCAACAACGGTCCGGACTTCGACGTCCGCTGCGAGCGGCCGGTCGTGCGCGTCCTGTACGCGATCGAGAACGGCGGCTTCTCCGGCGGGATCATGCCCCAGAACATCGTCGTCGGCCAGGATGCGATCGAGGTCGCGCAGTTCGTGGCCAAGTACGCCGGGCGACAGTCGCCAAAGATCCCGGGCGCGACGCCGTGCCTGTCGGAGCCGATCGGCACGATCCCGGCGCTGCAGGCGGCCGCGACGACGGCGTCGCCTACGGCGACGACGACTGTCGCCAGCGCCGCCGCCCCGCCGGCGGCGTCGAGGTCCAAGCGCAAGGCGAAGGCAGCGCTCCGGCGCAAGGCCAAGGCTGCGGCCAAGGCCAAGACGACGTAACCGACCCGCTAGCGAGGGCTCGTTCTCGACATCAGGCTGATCCGCCAAGATCCCGACGCCGCGCGGGCCGCGCTCGCGCGCCGCGGGCCCGAAGCGGCGGCGTCGGTGGATCGCGTGCTCGACCTCGACGAGCGCTGGCGGGCCGTGACGGCGGCGCTCGAGGAGCTGCGCGGCGAGCGCAATCGCGCCAGCCGCGGGCGCCGCGGCGCCCCGAGCGACGCAGAGCGCGAGCAACTGGCGGCGCTCGCCGCGCGCGGGCGGGAGCTCAGCGACGAGGAGTCCACGCTGCGCGCGCAGCGCGACGGCGCGCTCGCGGCGGTGCCGAACCTGCCCGCGGCCGACGCCCCGCAGGAGGACCAGGTGCTCTACGAGCGCGGCGAGGCGGGCGCCACCGGCCGCGATCACCTGCAGCTCGCCGGCCCGCGGATCGACATCGAACGAGCGGCGCGGCTGTCGGGATCGCGTTTTGCCTACCTGCGCGGCGAACTGGTGATGCTCGAGCTCGCGCTGGTCCGCTATGCGCTGGAGACGCTCGCCGGGCACGGCTTCGAGCCCGTGATTCCGCCCGTCCTGGTGCGCGAGCGGGCGCTGTACGGAACCGGCATGCTGCCCGACACCGAGCAGCAGATCTACGTGCTGCCCGACGACGGCCTGTATCTGGTCGGCACCTCGGAGGTCGCGCTCGCCTCGCTGCACGCCGATGAGATCCTCGCCGGCGAGCAGCTGCCGGCGCGCTACGCGGGCTTTTCGCCCTGCTTTCGCCGCGAGGCCGGAGCCGCCGGCAAGGACACGCGCGGGATCTTCCGTGTGCACCAGTTCGACAAGGTGGAGATGTTCAGCTTCGTCGAGCCCGAGCACTCGCCGGCCGAGCACGAGCGGCTGCTGGCGATCGAGGAGGAGATCCTGACCGAGCTGCGGATCCCGTATCGGGTCGTTGCGATCGCCGTCTCGGACCTCGGCGCCTCGGCGGCCAAGAAGTACGACTGCGAGGCGTGGCTGCCCGGACAGGGTCGCTATCGCGAGCTGACCTCGTGCTCGAACACGACCGACTATCAGGCGCGGCGCCTAGAGATCCGCTACCGCCCCGCGAGCGGCAGGCCGGCGCACGTGCAGACGCTCAACGGGACCGCGGTGGCGGTCGGTCGCACGATCATCGCGTTGCTGGAGAACGGCCAGCGCGAGGACGGATCGGTCGTCCTGCCGCCGGCGCTGGCGCGCTACGGGGCGCCGGAGACGCTCGCCGCGGCGAGCTGAGCGGGCTGTCGCTCGGGCTCCCGCAGGGGCCCGCTTTCGGTCGCCTGGAGGGGGGCTTTCGGTCGCCCGAGGGGGCGCTCAGCGGTCGAGGCTGCGCAGCCGTGCCTTCTGCTCGAGCCCCAGCAGCGCCGCGCGGGGCGGCCCGCACGGCGCGATCCGGACCCGCATGCGGACGCCGAAGGTGTTCCACGGTCGCACGAACACGTGCTGGGTCGGATTGTTGGCGCCGGCGGTCTGCGCGACGGCGGCGGCGAAGCGGCTCTGGCTGCGGCCCTCGGCGTCGGCGGCGACCAGCAGCTCGGTCACCGGGCGGTTGATCGCGAGGTCCTCGGTCACCGCCAGCAGCGTCTCCGCGGTCCCCGACAGCGCCTGTACGAGCAGGCTCGAGTCGATCACCAAAAACGCATCCCGGCCGCTGGGGACGGCATCGGCGGGCGCCTCCAGCAGCAGCCCCAGGCCGCACGACCGGCACACGCGCGCAGTCGGGAACGGGGCCTGCCCGCCGGGAGACGGAGCGGCGCAGTGGCCGCAGAACCAGGACCATTCTGCCGGCGCCTC
>JBEKRJ010000055.1:0-12792 GCA_049518835.1 Solirubrobacteraceae bacterium | reverse complement strand
CGTCGCTGAACGACCCCGCCACAGGCTCTAATGGCAGTTGCGCGTCGCTTGCCGCCTACATCTGCAATGCGACGAGCGGGTATGACGGACCGACGGGCGCCGGCAGCATCTCGGGCGCGGCCGTCGCGGGCGGACCCGGCATCGGCGGCCCGGGTGCGGCCGGCACCTACATGCAGAACGTGACCGCCGAGACAGCGACGCTGCAGGGGGGTGTCTATCCAAACGGCGCGACCACTTCGTGTTGGTGGCAGTACGGGCCGACCTCCGCCTATGGCCGCCAGACACCCGCGGCAACGGCCGGCTCCGCAAGCGCGGCGGTGGCGGTGACCGGATCGCTCGGGGGGCTGGCGCCCGGCGGCAGCTATCACTATCGGCTCGTGGCGCAGAACACCTACGGCACGACGTACGGCTACGACTTCACCCTGCGAACCGCCCCTGCGGGCAAGCCAGCCGTCAGCGGGGTGCGGATGCAAGGTGGCGCCAACGCCGCGACGCTCGCCGGATGGGTGAATCCCGACGGCGCGCCGACCACGTACCGCTTCAGCTACGGAACGCACCAGCCGTTTCGCCATCGCAGCACGACGCTGACGATTGCAGCCGGCCAGTCGCGCGTGCAGGTGAGCATCACCGTACGCGGGCTGCAGGCAGGCGCAACCTACGGGGCCGCGCTGAGTGCGTCCAACGACCTCGGCAGCACGCGCGCGACGGCGGCCGAGACCTTCCGGACGCCCGTCCGGCCCACTCCATCAGCGGCGAGGACGGCCAGGTCTGTGGACAATCGAGCGGGGCACACCGGGCGATCGCCACATCACCGCCACAGCTCGTCGAACTGATACAGGTCGAACGGCACCAGCCAGCACTCGGCCACCCTCCCCTCCGCGACTCGGAACACGCCGACGGTCTCCCAGCTGATCGCGTTGCCGTCGCGCTCGGCGCGACCGCCGGCGAGCTGCACGATTCGGTCCCCGACCGCCGCGAGGCCGTGGACGGTGACGCGGAACGTGGCGTCGGTGATCGTGCGACGTAGCTGAAAGTAGGCGAGGACGGCATCGACACCACGGTGCTCGCCGGCGATCCGGCTGGCGCCGGGAACGTGCCAGACGACATCGTCGGTGAGCTGTTCTCGCAGCGACTCCAGTTCGTCTCCCGCGTACACGCGGGCCTGCTCGGCGTGAAAGCGCGTCACGACCGTCAGCGGATCCACCGGTGGCGGGGCAGAGGATCCGAGCGACACCGTGCGCAGCGACTCGTAGCGGGCGCCGCCTGCACCGAGCCGCGAGCGATACAGCGTAATCTGCGCGCCGTCGAACGCGACCGTCGGCGTCGGCGTCAGCTCCTTGGGCCGTGGCCGGGCACCCTTGACCACGCGCGCGATCGTGACGTGCGCCAAGAACGCCCGCGCCTCGGGTGCGTACCAGCCTCCGGCTTGCAGCGCGTCTGACAGCGCGGCCTGTGCCCGCGCGAGCCCGCCGCTACGGTCCTCGACCTCGACGGCGAGCACGCGTGGCCCCCTCGCCGGTAGCCAGACGGCGTCGCCGAACGCGAGCGGCCCGGGCGCAAGTGGCGCGACGGTCGCGCATGCGTCGCCGATCGCGCCGATCTCGGCTTCGCGCCGGGAGCCGAGGAAGCACAGCGTCACGTGCAGCGCGTCGGGCGCGACCAGGCGCAGCCCGGACACGCCCGCGAGCGCATGCTCGCGCCAACCCAGCAGGGCATCGCGCGCGGCCTGGGGCAGCTCGAGCGCGACGAACAGGCGCGCCGGCTGGTCGCTCACCGCCGCTGCGCGCCGTCGCCGCCGCCCTGGCTTGCGCCCGGCAGCGGCAAATCGGGCTCGCCGGCGAGCAGGCGGCGCAGGAGGTGCAGCGCGACGGTCGTCGCGCGGTCGCGGATGTCGGCGCGGTCGCCGGGCAGCCGCACGCTGCGGGTCAGGCGCGCGCCCTCGCGCGACGCGACCGAGAAGCAGACCAGCCCGACCGGCTTCTCGTCGGTGCCGCCGTCCGGCCCCGCGATCCCGGTCAGCCCGACGCCGACGCCGGCGCCGAAGCGCTCGAGCGCGCCGTCGGCGAGCGCCTCGGCGACCTGCGTCGAGACCGCTCCGTGGCGGGCGATGAGCTGCGGATCGACCCCCGCGAGCGACGATTTTGCCTCGTTGGAGTAGACGACGACGCCGCCGGCGAAGAACGCCGAGGAGCCGGGCCGATCGGTCAGCCGGCCGGCGAGCAGTCCGCCGGTGCACGACTCCGCGACGGCCAGCATCCGTCCCGCGAGCAGCCGCGCGACCTGCTCGTCGACGGTCGCGCCGTCGTGCGAGAACAGCGTGTCGGCGTGGCGCTGTGCGATCAACGCGTGCAGCGCGTCGTAGGCCGACTGGGCGTCGGGCTCGAACCTGGTCGCGACCTCGATCTCGCCGCGGCGCAGACAGGTCGTGATCTCGAGCGACTCGAGCTGCAGTCCCGCCGACTCCGCGGCGCGCAGCGTGTTGGCGATCTCAGACTCGGGGATCCCGAACAGGCGCAGGATCTCGCGCCGGTAGCTCGTCGCCGTCGCGGTCGCGGCGCGAAACGCCTCGGTCTGGAGCGCCATCCGCCACATCGGCTGTAGCTCGCGCGGTGGCCCGGGCAGCACCACGACCGTCGGCCCGACCCCGTCCAGCGGCGCGACGACGAGCCCCGGCGCTGTGCCGACCGGGTCGAGCACGGTCGCGCCACGCGGGATCACCGCCTGCTTGCGGTTCGACGCGAGGATCGCGGCTGGGTCAAGCCCGGGCCAGCGGCGCATCATCGGTGCCAGGATCTCGCCGATCAGCCGCTCGAGGCGGTCGTCGAGCACCATCTCGCGGCCCGCGAAGCGGCCCACGATCTCGGCGGTCAGGTCGTCTGCGGTCGGACCCAGGCCGCCGCTGGTGACGATCAGGTCCAGCTGCTCGCGCGCCATGAACTGCAGCGCGGCGAGCAGGTCCTCGGGACGGTCGCCGACGATCTGGATCAGCGCCGCGTCGACGCCGATCTCGCTGCAGCGCTCAGACAGCCACGGCCCGTTGCGGTCGCTGATGATGCCAGTCAGGACCTCGGTCCCGGTGATCAGGATGCCGGCGCGCGCGGTCATGCGCAGGTCGGCTGTTGGGAGGGCGCCAGCGGCGTGTTCCCGGTCGGCTCGAGCAAGAACCCGATCGCGCTACTGGACGGCGCGACCCGGACGGGGACCCCGTTGACCTTCATCACGACTGAGTTGTTGCCCAGCGTCAGCAGCAGCTTGCCCGCCGTCTCGGTCGGGATCGTCTGGCCGGGGCTGAAGATCTCGCCCGGGATCAGCTTGACACCTCTGCCGTCGACGAGGCAGATGTACACCGCCGCGGTCGCCACCAGCTGGAGCTTGACGGTCGCCGGCTTGTGGGCCGCGGGCCTCGCGGCGCGATGGCGGGGGCGGTGCGACTTGCCGCGGGCACTCGTGGAGTGCGAGCTCGTCGTGTGTGTCCCGGCCGTCGTCGGCGTCTTGTTGGCCGTGTTCAGCGTGCCGAGCAGGTATAGCGCGACCACGACCGCCGCGAGCACGAGCACGATCGACGCCCAGCGCGGGAATCGCGGGCCACGGCGGCCGCGCTCGCGCTCCCGCTCTCGCTTGTGCGGCGCGATCGGCCGCACGTCGTGGTCGGTCGGGCGCTCGTAGCGGCGCTTGTACTCGTCGATCAGCAGCCTGCTGTCGAGCCCGAGATAGTCGCCGTAGGTGCGCAGGAAGCTCTTGACGTACACCGGGCCCGGAAGCAGGTCCCATTCCTCGTTCTCGATCGCGCGCAGGTACCGGGCCCGGATCTTGGTGCGCGTCTCGACCTCGTCGATGCTGATCCGGCCCCGCATGCGTGCCTCGCGAAGGGTGGAGCCGATGTCCGCCATATGCGCGAAGGCTAGCGGGGGCCAGTCACAGTTCGTCGGTCGAGACCGGGGCGCCGTTCGTGGCGCCGGAGCCGTGCTCGGCCTCGGCGAAGTGGGTGAGAATGCGCGGGACGTCCGCTTCGGTGATCAGCACCTGGCGTGGCTTTGATCCCTCGTAGCCGGAGATGATCCCGCGTCGCTCGAGCATGTCGATCAGCCGGCCGGCGCGTGTGTAGCCGAGCCGCAGGCGCCGCTGCAGCATCGAGGTCGAGGCCGTCCCCATCTGCGCGACCAGCGCGATCGCCTCGTCGAGCAACTCGTCCTTGTCGGGGTCCAGCGCGTCCTCAGCCGGGTCGTCCGAGTCGGCGGAGGCGGTCTCCTCGAGCAGCTCCTCGCGCAACTCAGGCTCACCCTGGCAGCGCCAGCCGTCGGTCAGCTGCGCGATCTGCGGTTCGTCGATGAACGCTCCCTGGATCCGTTGCACCTTCGAGGAGCCCATCGGCGAGAACAGCATGTCGCCCTGGCCGAGCAGTGACTCGGCGCCGTTCTGGTCCAGGATCACACGCGAGTCGGTCTGGCTGGAGACCGCGAACGCGATCCGCGACGGGACGTTGGCCTTGATCATCCCCGTGATCACGTCGACGCGCGGCGACTGCGTCGCCAGCACGAGGTGGATCCCAACCGCCCGCGCCTTCTGCGCGAGGCGGATGATCGAGTCCTCGACGTCGGCGGGGGCGACCATCATCAGGTCCGCGAGCTCGTCGATCACGCACAAGATGTAGGGCAGCGGAGGGTCCCCGCGCTGCTCGCGCGCGCGGTTGAGCTCGGGCAGGCTGCGGGTGCGCGCCAGCGACATCGTGCCGTAGCGCTGCTCCATCTCCTTGACGAGGTTCTGGAGCGCGTTGGCCGCCATCCGAGGGCTTGTGATCACCGGCGTCAGCAGGTGCGGGATCCCGTCGTAGTGGTTGAGCTCGACCTGCTTGGGATCGACGAGCACGAGCCGCACCTCGTGCGGGTTTGCACGCAGCAGGATCGAGGACAGCATCGCGTTGACGCACGCCGACTTGCCCGCCCCGGTCGTGCCGGCGACCAGCAGGTGCGGCATCTTCGCCAGGTCGGCGCCGATCGCGCGACCGGCGATGTCCTTGCCCAGCCAGACCGTCAGCGGCGACCACTCCGGCGGCGGCTCCTGGAAGACGTCGCCGAGGTGGACCGTGCGCCGGCGCGCGTTTGGAACCTCGACCCCGACCGCCTGCTTGCCGGGGATCGGCGCGAGGATCCGGATGTCGGTGGCGGCGAGCGCGTAGGCGAGGTCGTCCTTGAGCTGCGCCACCTTCGCGACCTTCGTGCCGGGAGCGAGCCGCAGCTCAAACCGGGTGATATGGGGGCCGGTCACGCGGCCGATCACCCTCGCCTCGATGCCGAAGTGCCCGAGCGTCTCGATCAGGTTCTTGGCGATCTGCTCCTGGCCCGCCGTATCGGGCTTGGCGGCGTCGCCGACCGAGCGGGTCAGAAAGCGCGACCCGGGCACGCGCCACTGGAAGTCGGGATCGTCGGTGACCGATGCTCGGTAGCGGCCTTGAGGGGTCAGGTCGCCCGGCCCGATCTCACGCGCCGGGCCCGGACCGCGGTGGCCGTTGGCGGACGCCGGCTCGACGGGCGCCTGGTCTTCAGGCTCCGGCTCGGGCTCGCCGCCGGCGTCCTGATCGCCTGCCGGCTCGAGCTCACCGAGCAGCCCGCGACCGCCGTCGGGCTCGCTCTCGATCGGGGGAGCCTCGACATGGGTCGCGCGCACGACGAGCTCGGAGGTCTCCGGCTCGGGCGCCAGCAGCGGCTCGGGCGCCAGCAGCGGCTCGTGCAACGGCTCTGACGCCGGGACCGCCGGCGGTCGGCTCGCATCGCGCTGGCGCCTGCCAGGCCCGACCGCAGCCTGCTTGCGTCGGGCGGCCTCGGTCGCGGGGCGGCGAGCCGCGGTTGCGCGGCGCGCCCCCTCGCCGGATCGCTTGATCGCGCGCCCGGTGCCCGCAACGCGCGTGCCGGTAGCGCGGATCACGCCGGCGACGGTCGCGCCGGTGACGAGGATCACCCCCGCGAGCGCCAGGAACACCGACAGGATCTGCGCCCCGAGCGTCGATAGCAGACGTGAGGCGACCCACAGCTCCGCTTCACCGACGACGCCGCCGCGCGCCTTGAACGCGGCCGGGTGCCAGAACGCGGGGGCCGGCGTCGCGCCGGGCCCAAGCCCGAAGGTGCCCGCGGCGAGCGCGAGCGTCAATGCCGCCGCCAGGCACAAGCAACCCGTCCGCAGGGGGCGCGCGGGCGGACGCAGCTCGCGCATCAGGATCAGCGCGCCGGCGAGCACCAGCGCGCCGGGCACCGCGTAGCCCAGCGCTCCGAGCACGAACCGCGCGCCCTGGACGGCGCCGCCGCCGAGCGTCCCGCCGGCCCAATGGGCATACGCGACGCCCCCGAGAAAGATCCCGAGCGCGATCAGCGCGAGCGCGATGATGTCGATGTGGTGGGGCTCGAGCGCCGGCGCGCGCAGCGTCAGCCGGCGTCCGGCGAGCGGCGAACGCTTGGAGCGCTTGGGAGGCGGCTTCTGGGCGCGTCTGGCGGGCATCTCGCGACAGTGCAGCTTCGACGCCGGTGCCGAGGTTCCTGCCGTGGCACGGGCGCCGCCCCGTCGCCATGGACGCGCCTGAGCTGATTGAAAATAATTGAAATGCACGGTAAATCTTAGGTTTCCACGCTCGGATCGGCCCCTACCATCTAAGTCGATGGTCGACTACGAACGCCCGCCGCGGGTTCTGGTCGTCGAGGACGACGACGCGATCGCCCAGGTGCTGCAGCGGTCGCTGCGGATGGAGGGCTACGACGTCAAGCTCGCCGGCGACGGGATCAGCGCACTGGACCTGGCACACGCGTTCCTCCCCGACCTCGTGATCCTCGACCTGGGCCTGCCGCGGCTGGACGGGCTCGAGGTCGCCAAGACGCTGCGCGAGTCCGACGACGTGCCGATCCTGATGCTGACCGCGCGCGACGCGGTCGAGTCACGGGTCGAGGGGCTCGACGCGGGCGCCGACGACTACCTCGTCAAGCCGTTCGAGCGTCAGGAGCTGCTCGCGCGCCTGCGGGCGCTGCTGCGCCGGCGCCCGCCCCGAGGGCAGGCGACGCTCACCGTCAGCGACCTGAAGCTCAACCCCGATACTCACGAGGTGACGCGGGGCGATCGCGCGATCGAGCTGACCCAGCGCGAGTTCGAGCTGCTCGAGTACCTGATGCGCAACGAGCGGATTGTGATCTCACGCCAGCGGCTGCTCGACGAGGTCTGGGGCTATGACCCGTTCTCGATGACGAACACGATCGAGGTGTTCGTCTCCAACCTAAGACGAAAGCTCGAAGCCGGTGGCGAGCCTCGGCTCCTGCACACGATCCGCGGCGCAGGCTACGTTCTCCGCGTATAGGTCAGTCCCGATCCGCTGGCGGCTGGCGGGTGGCTCGGCGGTGCTGACGTTCGTGATCCTCGCGGCGTTCGCGGCCGTCGTCGGCGTGTTTACGACCCGTGAGGTCGTCGGCCAGTTCAACGACGAAGTGCGCACCGCGGCCGACCAGCTGCACCAGGACCTCAACAAGAACCTGATCTTCACCAACGGTAAGCACCCCAGCCTCGCGAATTGCGACCGCACCGTCCGGCTGAGCGACTACGCCAGCGCCGAGCACGCGCAGATCCGGATCTTCGACGAGGCGACCGGGCAGGCGCTGTGCAACCAGAACGACGTCAAGATCAAGGGCGTCGAGGCGCAGCCGGCGACGCCGTTCTTCGGATCGCCGCCGCTCGCCAACGGCATGTACACGCAGGCCGGCTACCGGGCGGCGGTGCGGGAGCTGAGCGCCCAGCCGGCCCACCCGCTGATCCTGCTCTACGCCCGGCCGCTGTCGGACATCGACCACACGCTCGCGAAGGTGCGCTTCCTGCTGCTGCTCGGGATCGTAGGCGGCTCGGCACTGGCGCTGCTCGCCGGCCTGGCGACCGCGCAGCGCGCGATGCGCCCGATCGTGCAGCTGACCGAGGCCGCGCGCGAGATCGAGCGCACGCACGACGCGAGCCGCCGGCTGCCGCGCCCCGAGGCCGACGACGAGGTCGCCGAGCTGGCGATCACGCTCGAGGAGATGCTCGGCTCGCTCGATGCGGCGCGCAGCAACATCGAGGCGATGCTCGAGCGCCAACGCGAGTTCGTCGCCGACGCGTCGCATGAGCTGCGCACGCCGCTGACGAGCGTGCTGGCGAACCTCGAGCTGCTGGCCGAGGAGCTCGGAGGCGAGCAGGCGGAGTCCGCTCAGTCGGCGCTGCGCTCGACCCGGCGGATGCGCCGGCTGGTCGGCGACCTGCTGCTGCTCGCGCGGACCGACGCCAGGCGCGCGCCCCAGCAGCGGCCGACCGATCTCGCGCAAGTGGTGACCGAGGCCGCCGCCGAGCTGGGCCCGGTCGCCGAGCAGCATCACCTATCGGTTGACGCGGAGCCGGCTCTGGTCAGCGGCAACCGGGACGATCTGCATCGGCTGGTGCTGAACCTGCTCGAGAACGCAATCCGGCACACGCCGGCCGGCACCAGCGTGCGCGCGGCCACGACGTCGGACCGCAGCGAGGCTGTGCTGGTCGTCGAGGACGACGGGCCGGGGATCCCGCCCGAGATCGAACGGCGCGCATTTGACCGGTTCGTGCGCGGCGGCGGCGATGGCGGGCGCGGGTCGGGCCTGGGGCTCGCGATCGTGCGGGCGGTCGCCGAGGCGCACGGCGGCGGGGTGACGCTCGGGCGCTTGACGGACGGCGGCACGCGCTTCGTGGTCCGGATCCCGGCGCTGGCGCGATCGAGCGCCGACGACGCGCAAGCCGCAGCCGGTCAGACCTCGACGACGACCGGCAGCACCATCGGCCGGCGCCGCAGCCGGTCGTAGACGAACGCCGCGAGGTCGTCGTGCAGCTCCTGCTGGAGCAGATCGATCTCGCGCACGCCGTCGCGGGCGGCGGCGGCGAGCGAGCGCTCGACCTCGTCGCGGATGTCGCGCACGAGCGCGTCGGCCTGCTCGATGAACGGCACGCCTCGGAAGATCACCTCCGGCGGCGCGACCGAGTCCCCGGTCTGCTCGGAGACCGTCGCGACGACGATGAAGATGCCGTCAGCCGACAGCATCCGCCGGTCGCGCAGCGCGACGTCGGCGGGATCGCCGATGTCGACGCCGTCGACGAAGATCATTCCCGACTGCTCGCGCGAGCCGAAGCGGGCGCCGCGAGCGTCGATCTCGAGCGGCAGCCCATTCTCGCCCTGAAATACGTCCTCGGGATCGATCCCGACCGCGTCGGCGAGCTGGGCGTGGAGGTGCAGGCGCTTGTGGTCGCCGTGAATCGGCAGCACGTAGCGTGGCTTGACCAGGTTGAGCATCAGCTTCAGCTCCTCGGCGTAGCCGTGGCCCGAGGCGTGGATCGGCGCGTCGCGGGGCGTGATCACGTCGCATCCGATGTGGTAGAGGCGATCGACGGTCTCGTTGACGGCCCGCTCGTTGCCGGGGATCGGGGTCGCCGAGAACACGACGGTGTCGCCGCGATGCAGCTTGATCACGCGGTGATCGTCGTGCGCCATCCGCCGCAGCGCCGACAGCGGCTCGCCCTGCGAGCCGGTCGAGACCACGATCACCTTGTGGTCGGGCCAGTCTTCCACCTCCTGGGGCTGGATCAGCATCCCCTCGGGGATCTCGATGTGACCGAGCGAGCGGCCGATGTTGACGTTCTTGCGCATCGAGCGGCCTACCAGCGAGATCTTGCGGCCCAGCTCGGCGGCGGCGTCGATCACCTGCTGCACGCGGTGGATGTTGGAGGCGAAGCTGGTGACGACGATCCGCCCCTCGGCGCGCGCGAACACGTCCTCGAGATGGGGGCCGACTTCACGTTCGGAGGGCGAGAATCCGGGCCGATCGGCGTTGGTCGAGTCGCCGCACAGCAGCAGCACGCCCTCGCGCCCGAGCTCGGCGAGCCGCGAGATGTCCGCCGGCGGGCCGTCGACGGGCGTCTGGTCGAACTTGTAGTCGCCGGTCACGAGCACCGTGCCGAGCTCGGTCGTCAACGCGACCGCGCACGAGTCGGGAATCGAGTGGGTCATGTGGATCAGCTCGAGCTCGAACGGGCCGAGCGTGAGCTGGTCGCCCGGGTCGAGGTCCTCGAGCGGCGCGTCGCGCAGGTGGTGCTCGTCGAGCTTGGAACGAGCCATCGCGATCGTCAGGCGCCCGCCGTAGACGGTCGGCAGCTCGTCGCGGCCGAGCTCACGCAGGACCCACGGCAACGCGCCGACGTGGTCCTCATGACCGTGCGTGATGACGATCGCCTCGATGTCCGCGACCCGCTCGCGCAGGTAGCTGAAGTCGGGCAGGACGAGGTCGATGCCGAGCATCTCGGCGGTCGGAAACCGCAGGCCGGTGTCGACGACGATGATCCGGCCGTCGTACTCGACGACCGTCATGTTCTTGCCGATCTCACCCAACCCGCCGAGCGGCAGGACGCGCAGCCGGCTGCTCACGCGCTGGCGGTCTGCAGGAGGCCGTGGCGCTCGAGCATCGCGCGCACGGTTGCCGTCTCCTCGTCGTCGAGCTCGACGTACGGCAGGCGCGGCACGCCGACATCCATTCCGAGCAGCCTCAGCGCTGCCTTGACACCGCACGCCAGCGGCCCCACGGCAAGGTCGCGGTACACGTCGAGCAGGCCGCGCTCGATCTCGTGGCGCTGCTCGGGCTCGTCGACCATCCGGCGCATCTCCTCGCCGACCAGGTGGCTGGCGACGAGGATCCCCCCCGGCTCGCCGAGGTCGAGCACCGCAGCCAGGAGGTCGTCGTTGCCCGCATAGATCATCATCCCGTCGATCTTGGCGAGGTTGGCGGCGTTGGCCTGCTTGACCGCGACGATGTGGTCGAGCTGTGCCAGCTCGGCAAGCAGATCGTTGGCCATGTCCGAGCCCGTGCGCTGCGGGATGTTGTAGAGCACGATCGGGCGGTCGGTGGCGCGGACGACCTGCTCGTAGTGGCGCACGATTCCGCGCCGGCTGGGCCGGTTGTAGTACGGGTTGACCGACAGCACCGCGTCGACGCCGAGCTCGGTGACCCGTTCGGTCAGCCAGACCGCGTGACGCGTGTCGTTTGAGCCGGCGCCGGCGATCACCGTGTGGCGACCGCCGAGCTCACCGACAGCGAGCTCGACGACCCTCAGGTGCTCCTCGTCTGAGAGCGTCGACGCCTCGCCGGTGGTGCCGCACACGACGATGCCATCGGAGCCGTGGTCGATGAGATGGTGCATCAATCGCACGGCGGCGTCCTCGTCGAGTCGCCCGTTGGCGTCGAACGGAGTCACCATCGCAGTCAGAATTGCACCGAGCTTCGCAGCCATCGACGCCATTATCTCAGAGCACCCGGTCCGATCGCCGTTGCGCCATCGCCGCCCGGGCCGGGCAGATCACCGCTGGCGCTGTCCGCCCCACGCGAGCACGGTCAGCGGGCCCATCGGGCGCCGCTCGTGGGCCGGTGCGGGCGCGGTCTCGGGCTGGCGCTTGGGGGGCTGGGAGATCACGTGCGTGGTGTGCGCCCCGGTCAGCCGCTCGACGCGCTCGGGCAGCCCCGCGTGCAGCCACTTGGACAAGCGCATCGGTAGCGTCGAGATGATGATCTCGTCATGGTGCTTGGGGTCCCACACGTCGGTCACCGCGACCACCGGGTCCGGCGCCTCGACTGAGCCCTCGACCTCGAGGCCCGCACCGCGCAGCACGTCGAGCGCCTCTTGCAGCGTCCGCTCCGCCGCAGCGCGGCCGCCGCCGAAGGTCGTCGCTGGGACGACGAGCGTGAATGCGGTGGACTCCCGCTCGGCCCGCGCGCGGCGCGCGCTGACGAGCTCATCGGAGGTCGCGGTCACGTTCGCAACCACCAGAATGTTCCGTGTCCAGGTCATTTACCAAGCTCCAGGGGGTACAGGGGTGTTAGCGCTAACAACATATCGAACTGCGTTCGCGGGGCAAATGGCCTTGTGGCCAAACGCACATGTTCCATACGGCCATGGTAGCCGCTGCCGCGGCGGCCTCTGCGCGCTTCGGAGTGCCCCGCTGGCGCCGTCATTGCCCAAGTGCGCGCGATTGCACTTCACGCCTGATGAGACGTCCAGCCGCGTTCGGAAGTTCCGGACCGCAACCGAATGACAACGTAAGACTTGACGGCTGGACCGGGCCGGGCTGGGTCCGGCGGTCCGGTGGTCGGCTGACCCGACGATCGCTCACAACAGGTGCTCGAGCCCAACCACCGGCGAGTCCATCAGCGACGCGACGCGCCGGACTGCCAGGAGCACTCCGGGCATGAACGACTCGCGGTCGGTCGAGTCGTGGCGGATCGTGAGCGTCTGACCGACGTCGCCGAGGATCACCTCCTGGTGGGCGACGAGCCCCGGCAAGCGGACCGAGTGGATCGGCACCTCGCGGTCCTCGCCCGCCGCCGCTTGCATCAGCCGGGCGGTGCGCGCGGCCGTCCCACTCGGCTTGTCGAGCTTGCGGTCGTGGTGCAGCTCGATGATCTCGGCCCGCGCCATGTGACGCGCGGCCTGAACCGCGAACTGCATCATCAGCACCGCGCCGATCGCGAAGTTCGGCGCGACGAACACGTTCGCGCCGGCGCCGCGAAGATCTGCCAGCTCAGCCGGATCGAAGCCCGTCGTGCCGATCACGACGTGCACGCCGGCCGCCACCGCCGCATGCGCGTTCGCAAGCGCGCTGTCAGGGGTCGTGAAGTCGACCAGAACCTGCGGGCGCTGCGCGAGGGCATCCGCAACTGACACGCCGAGCGCCGGGTCGGCGCGCGCGACCAGCTCAAGGTCAGCGGCGCCCTCAACCGCGCGACAGAC
>JBEKRJ010000054.1:0-12964 GCA_049518835.1 Solirubrobacteraceae bacterium | reverse complement strand
CGTCGCGGTGATGTCGGATGCGAGCGGCGTGCCGCGACTGGCGCGGCTGATCCGCGTGGGCGGTCCCCTCCAAGGCGAGGCGTTGACGCACGACGGTCGCTACCTGCTCGTTGCCGACGGAGGCGGGGCCGCCGTGCTCAGCGTCGCCCGGGCGCAGTCCGGATCGCCCGGCGCGGTGCTCGGATTGCTCGGCAAGCGTGGCCCCGCCGGGGCGATCCAGGTGTCGGTCTCACCCGATGACCGCTTTGCATTCGTCGAGCTCGAGTACGCCAGGACGGTCGAGTCGTTTGACCTTCGCGTCGCGCTGGCCGCGGGGTTGCGCGACGGCTACGTCGGCGCGATCCCGCTCGGGTACCACCCGGTCGGGATGGCGATCTCGCCCGACGGCCGCTGGCTGTACGCCGTCTCCGAGGTCGGCGCAGACACGGGCGGGCAGGGCGGCCTCAGCTTGATCGACCTGCACCGCGCCGAGACCGCCCCCGCGCGGGCGGTGGTTGCGACCGTCGGCGCGGGCTGCGATCCGGCGAGAGTGACCGTTTCGCCCGACGGCCGAACCGTGTGGGCCACTGCCCGTGACAGCAACGTCGTGCTCGGCTGGTCGGCCGCGAAGCTCGCCAGCGACCCGTCGCGGGCCCTGACCGCGGTCGTCAGGGTCGGCCAGTCCCCGGTTGGCCTGGCGTTCGTCGACTCCCGGCGCCTCGTCGTATCGGACTCCGATCGGTTCCGCACGCCGGAAAGGACGACCGGTCTGACGGTGATCGACGTCGGGGTTACGCAGCCGAGCGAACCGATGCTGCGGGGCACGATTGCGGCGGGGCGATTCCCGCGCGAGATGGCGCTCGCACCGGACGGCCGCACGCTGCTCGTCAACAACTTCGATTCGGCGCAGGTCGAGGTCCTGTCCACGGCGGAGATCCCGTGACACGGTCGCCGGCTGGGCGCAGACGACGCCGATGCGCAGCCGGTCTCGGGGCGGGCGCCGTCGGGCTCGCGCTCGCGCTCGCGGGTTGCGGCGGGTTACACGCGAGCTCGTTCGGCGGCGCAGCGCCGGTCAGCGGCGGATCACTGAAGCTCCTCGCGCAGGTGCCACTGAGTGCAGGCGCACGCGCGGAGCTGCCCGCCTCCTCCTGGGTGGTGTCGTTCGATGCGCACCTGCCGCGTGGCAGCCGGCTGGCGATTGGGCTTGGCTACGCGGCCGCGCCGATGACGGTCGCTGGTACCGGCGCGGGGCTCCGGGTGACTCAGGCACACGGCCGCTCGGACACGCTCGCTCGGCCGTCAGGCTGGCTCGGCCGCGGCTGGTGGCACTTCGAGGCGACCAACGCCAGCTTGTCGATCGACGGGCGCACGCTACCGGTCCGGCCCAGCACCGCGAGTTCGATCACGTTCTCGCGCGTCGGTGGCACGCCGGAGGTCCAGGCGTTGATCGCCACCGCGGCTGGCGACCGTGGTTTGCTGCTGCTGCATCGGCTCGCGGAGCTGCATGCGCGGATCCCCGCGCGTCAGTTTCCGATCGGCGCCACCGTCGGCGACCGGATCGTGTACGGCCCGACGTACTGGACCAGCGGCTTCTGGGCCGGCGCCCTGTGGCAGGCCGCGGCGATCGCCCCCGCAGACGGGCTGTTCGCGCGGTGGGCTCTGGCCGCCACGCTGCAGCATCTTGGTCAGGAGCGCGCGGACACGCACGATGTCGGCTTTGAGTACGGCGAGTCGTCGCTGGCGGCGTGGCTGGCGTTGTGCAACGGCTCGCCCGCGGCCGACGGCGCCACCGCGGCGCCACCGGCGACCTGTGCGCGATTGCGACGCAGCGTGCTGATCGCAGCCGACGAGCTGCTCGCGCTGGCGGCCAGCAACCCGGGATCCGGCACGATCCCGACCAACGCGGTCAGCGCCCAGGCCGACACGATCGTCGACAGCATGATGAACATCGCGATCCTGCCGTGGGCCACGGGCGTGACCGGCGATCGGGCATATGCGCGGCTCGCCGCTCACCAGGCACAGGCGATCGAGCGGTTGCTGGTGCGCCCCGACGGGTCGACGGCGCAGGCGGTCAATTTCAATCGCAGGACCGGTCGGGTGCAGTCGATCGGGACCCACCAGGGGCTGTCGAATACGAGCACCTGGTCGCGCGGGGAGGGCTGGGCTTTGTACGGGTTCACGCAGGCGGCGGTTGACCTGCGCGACCGCGGCCTGCTACGGGTGGCGGTGCGGGTCGCCAACTACGTCGCTGCCCATCTGCCGACGGGCGCGATCCCGCTGTGGGACTACGACGCGCCCGCCGGTGCGCCGGTCGATGTCTCGGCGGGGGTGATCACGGCCGCCGGGATGTTTCACCTCGCGAGCGCTTGCCGAACGCTGGCAGGCGTCTGCGCGAGCGCCGGGCCGGCGCGATGGATCGCGCTTGGACGACGGATGCTTGCCGCCGCGTTAGGTCGCGCTCGCAAGCAGCCTCCGCTGGGGCTGCTCGGCTCCCAGGCCCTCAACGAGCGCGGGCGCGGCTGCTGGTGTAACGGTGGCGAGCTGATCTTCGGGCTGACATACGGGCTCGAGGCGCTACAGCTGCAGGGGCTGGCGGGCGGCTAGGGGCCCGAGGCTGGGCGTCAGCGCAGGTACTCGATCGACGTGCGGTACCTCGTGTAGTCGCCATAGTGGCCGTGCAGCCACAGCAGGCTCATCGGGCCGTGGTCCCAGCCACGCGGCACGACCGGTCGGACGTTGTCGGTGCCGGGGGGCACGACGACGACGTGATGCCAGCTGGCGCCGCCGTCGGCGGTCGTCCAACGCTCGATCTCATAGCCACCGCGGACGTAGCGCGACAGGTACACGATCGAGGGGTCGGAGTGATCGAGCGTGATCCCGCCCGAATACTCGAACTCGATCGTGCCGAGGGCGATCGAGCCGCCGGCGGCCGTGAGGAAGTGTGACACCCAGCGCGTGCCGGTCCAGTCCGCATACCAGTACTCGTGGTGTTGATGGGTGGGGAAGGTCGCGTACACGATCACGGGCCGGCCGCTACTGGGATCGAACGCCACGTCCCACACCCAGGCGCGGACGTGCGTGATATGTGCGTTGTAGACCAGGTCGGCCTGCTTCGGCGAGATCGGCCCCCGGGCGATCGGCGCGATCCGCCGGCCCCCGGCGGTCCACAGCCAGCCGGCGCGATACGCGGCGTAGTACACGCTCGTGAGCACGTTGCGCGGGTGGCCGTTGGTGAACGCGAACGCGATCTCGTCGCGGCCGTTTGAGTCGACCTTCACGTACGGGCGTTCGCCCACCACCCGGATCAGCTCGTGCGCCCGGCTCCAGTGGCCGGATACGGTCCTCGTCGCGTAGTCCGCGCTCCAGTTGCCACCCCGCCAGAACAGGTACAGGGTGTTTCCCTCGGCCGGCAGGAGCACGGGGTTCGGATACGTGAATCCGCGCGGCCCCTTGACGTTTTGCGAGAGGTGCTCGGTCGGTCCCCAGGCGCTGATGTCCTCGGGCCGCAGCGTCGAGCGGTAGTACATCTCGGAGCCGTTGTGACCTGACCAGAACACCGTCAGGCGCTTATCGGGCTCGACCAAGATCGAGGGCGCACTGTGATCGTCGTGAAACAGGTGCCCAACCACATGCTTGCTGATCACGCCGAACGCCGGGTCGTAGGCGGCGATCGTCACGTTCCCCGACCAGTCGAGCCAGCCGACGAACACCTCGTCGTACTGGCCGCTGACATACACGGCGCGGGGGTCGCCGAACCAGCTCCACGAGCCGTGTCCCAGGCTGCCGACACTTGGCACGGGGAGGCGCGGGTTGGCGGCTGCGCTGATGTGCACAGGCCGCGCACGGTTGCTGCTCGGCGCGCCTCGCGCGAACACCGGCGCCAGCACGGCGACGCTGCCAGCGAGCAGAGTTGCCCACAGACGCCGCGAGCGCAGCCGCCTACGCATTCCAGCTGGGCTCCGAACCATGCGCCACCAGTATGCGAGGTCGCCCGCCGCCGAGCGGCACCGACTCGACCACGCCCTGATTTGGGGCGTTCAGGAAGCCGCCACCGTCGACGAGCGCGCGCCCGCCGGCACGCGACAGCCCCGCGCCGACAAGATCGGCCCCAAGCGAGGTACTGACGCCGCTCGACAGCGTCAGGATCCACGCGGAGCTGGTGTCCTGCCCCTCGTACTCGGCGAGCAGCGTGCTGCCGGCGTCCGAAAACGAGATCGGAACCAACCCCTCGCGCAGCGGCGGGATCGCCAACCGAGTCAGCCGCCGGGCCGCGCTCCCATCACTGGCCATCAGCCAGATCTGGTATGCGGGCTCGGCGTCGGCGCGCAGACGCTCGCGGTCGAAGGCGATCCCGGGCTGCCCCCAGACTGGGTTCAGGCTACGCCCGTCGTGGGTGATCTGTGCCGCTTGTGAACCGTCGGCGTCGATCACGTGAACGTCCACCCTCGCCCGCAGCGCCGCCGACCGCGCCGACGCGTAGGCGATCCGCCAGTTGTCGGGCGCGAAGCTCGCGCCGTAGATCTGCCCGCGGGCGATGATCCTCGACGCGAGCGTCGACGTGTCGATCACCGCCAGGCCGGAGGAGGAGGCGCTGGCAGGGTTGGTGCTCGTCAGCACGACCGCGATGTAGCGCGAATCGGCCGAGAAGGCCGTTGCGACGGCAGTTGCGTCAGTGTGCTCGAAGTACCGGCGCGGCGCCCCACCGGAGGCCGAGTACAGCAGCAGCCCGGTCGGGTCCGACGCGGCGACCAGCGATCCGTTGGGAGCGAGCAGCGGCTGCGAGCCAGGCCCCAGTCGGTGAGCCCCGGTGCCATTGGCGGTAGCGAGCCAGACCGACGGCGCCGAGCCGGCGCTGCCGGTTACGTACGCCACCAAAAGCTTCGATCCAGATCCGGAGCTCGCCGCCGCGCCGAGGCCGATCGCGAGCGCGACGAGGGCTGCGATCGCGGCTGCCCACGCGCGCTTCATCGCTGCATCGCGCTCAGAGGTTAGCGCCAGGATGCGGCGGCGGTGTTGCGCTGAGCGGGGCTTCTCACAGTCGCAAGGGGGTAGGGTCCAAGCTGTGACGAGTTGGGACGCGGTCTGCGAGATCGTCGCACAGCTGCCTGGCACGGCCCTGGACGAGGGGTCTGACAACCCCGCCTGGCGGGTCAACGGCAAGGTGCTCGTGCGGCGCAACCCGCGGCTGGACGTTGACGACGTGGCGGCGCTGCGCGCGGCGCGCGGCGAGCCGATCGCGATCCGCGCCGACCGGGGCGAGCGCGAGGCGCTGCTGGTCGACGATCCCGACACGTTCTTCATCACGCCGCACTGGCAGAGCAGCCCTTCGGTGCTCGTCTGGCTGGGTACCGTCGACGTCGCGCAGCTGCGCGAGCTGGTGATCGAGGCGTGGCTGGCGCGCGCCCCCAAGCAGCTGATCCGCGATTGGCACGCCAGTCAAATCGAGGCGCAGAGTCCGGACGTGTTCGAGCTCGATACGCCGCATGGGCCGGCGCGGGTCCATCTCCATGGGCGCGCCGACGCGAGCACCGCGCTGGTGCTCGGGCATGGGGCCGGCGGCAGCGTCAGCGCCGCCGACCTGAGGGCCGCGAGCGACGCCGCGCTCGCACATCGGCTGACCGTCGCGCTGGTCGAGCAGCCCTACCGGGTCGCGGGCCGGCGCAGCAGCCCGCCGGTGCGACAGCTCGACGCGGCCTGGATCGCGGTCACTGCTCAGCTCAGGGGCGAGCAGCTGAGCGGTCGCCGCCTCGTCGTCGGCGGTCGCTCAGCCGGCGCGCGCGTCGCTTGCCGCACGGCTGAGGCGTGCGGCGCGGTCGCGGTTCTGTGCCTGGCGTTTCCGCTCGAGCCGCCGCGCCGCTCGCCCGATGCGCTGGTCCGCTCGCGCCTGGAGGAGCTCGACGGCGTGCAGCTGCCGACGCTCGTCGTGCAGGGGGAGCGCGATCAGTTCGGGATCCCGCCGGCCGCGCCGAACCGCAAAGTCGTGGTCGTGGCCGGCAACCACAGCCTGAGCAGTGACCTCGAAGCGGTCGGGACGGCGGTGCGCGACTGGCTGGTGGCCGCTGTGTTGGGGTAGGGCGGTCTCAAGCCCTCGAGAGCACCGCCACGCCCATCAGTTCGACCTTCGCCTCGGCGTCGAACAGCGCGCTGACGCCGAACAGCCCCATCGCCGGGTAGTGGCGGCCAAACCGCCGGCGCCACACCTCGCCAAGCGCCGTCAGGCTGTGCTTGTACTCGTCGATGTCGGTCGTGAACACCTGCAGCGAGACGAGCTCGCCGGGCGTGCCGCCGGCGGCCGCGAGCGCGGTCAGGAGGTTGGCGGCGGCGGTGTCGAACTGCTGCACGAGCGTCTCGCCGCTGCCGATCTGACCCGCAAGGTAGACCGTGTCGCCGGCCAGCACCGCGTGCGCGAACCCGCTCGGCGCCGGCAGCTCGGGCGGGTTGACGTTCCGGCTCAGCGCCCGCTCCGGCGGTCGGGTTGGTTGAGTGTCAGTGTCGTCACGCGGTCGGTGACGTCGAGCTCGAAGTGCCTGCAGTCCTGTGTCGGCAGCGCGCTCGCGCGAAGCGGATCCATCTTGGGGGCGACGATACTCAAACGTCGGGGGCCGCAGGTATGATCGCCCGATTGTCCGCCGAGAGTCCGTACTGGAACCCGAAGACGGAGACGCTCGACCGCGAGCGGCTCGAGTCGTTGCAGCTGCTCAAGCTGCGCCGACAGTGTGAGTGGGCGACGGCCCGCAGCCCGTGGTACCGGCGCAAATTCGCCGCCGAGGGATTTGACCCCGACGAGCTGCATTCGCTGCGCGACCTCCCGCGGATGCCGCTGCTGACCCGCGAAGAGTGGACGGCATCCCAGTTCGACCACCCTCCCTATGGCGAGCTGCCGGTGATCGGCGGCGAGGGCGCGATCCGGGTGCACACGACCTCGGGCACGACCGCGAAGGGGCCGCTGCGCGCGCTGGATTCGCGCAAGGATTGGGCGTGGCTCGCGGAGATGTGGTGCTACGGGCTATGGGGATGCGGCATGCGCGCGACCGACACCGCGTACGTCGCGTTCGGATACGGCTCGTTCATCGGCTTCTGGGGACTGCACTACGCGAGCGAGAAGATCGGCGCGCTGACCGTTCCAGGTGGCGCGCGACCGACCGACGAGCGCGTGCTGCAGCTGCTCGACTTCGGCGCGACGGTCGTCGCGTCGACGCCGACGTACGCGCTGCGGCTGGCCCAGGAGGCGGCACGGCTCGGCCTCGATCTGCGTGGCTCGACGGTCTCGCGCCTGATCCTGTCGGGCGAGCCGGCCGGGTCGATCCCGCAGACCAAGGCGCTGATCGAGTCGCAATGGGGCGCGAAGGCGTTCGACACCGCCGGCATGACCGAGATCGGGACGATCATGGTGTTCGAGTGCTCGCATCAGCCGGGTGGCACGCATCTGATCGAAGATCACCTGATCGAAGAGGTGATCGATCCGGTGACGCTCAAGCCGGTTCCGTACGGGGAGGCGGGAGAGCGGGTCGTGACCTCGTTCGGGCGCGGGTCGATTCCACTGTTGCGCTACCGCACCGGCGACCTCGTCTGCAAGGTACCGGCGTCGCAGTGCACGTGCGGGCGTGGCTTTGACATCTACGAGGGTGGGATCCTGGGCCGCGTCGACGACATGAAGATCGTGCGCGGCACGAACGTCTACCCGCGCGCGATCGAGGCGATCGTGCGCGAGTTCCCCGAGATCGACGAGTTTCAGACCGTGATCAGCCATCGCGGGATCCGCGACGAGATCACGCTGCGGGTCGAGCTCAAGCACGGCTGGCCGGAGGACAACTGGACGTCGCTGGCCGACACGTTGCACAAGCGCCTCGCGCACGCGTTCGAGGGCTTGAACTTCGGCGTCGAACAGGCCGCCGCCGGCGAGCTGCCGCGGTTCGAGCTCAAGGCAAGGCGAACCGTCGATCTGCGCACGGCACCGGTTGGAGCGGCGTCGTGACCGACGGTCTGATCGCGTGCGATCTGCTTGGCTCGCCGCTGTCGGAGGCGGAGACGCGGCTGCTCGCCGTCTATCAGGAGCTCAAGGAGCTGTGCGAACAGGATCTGGTCCCGGTCGCGCGCTGCAACGTGCAGGCGGCACTCGCGCTGATCAACACCGCCGTTACCAGCCTCGCGCTCGAGTTCGAGCACCTCACTGACCTCGGCGTCTAAGCGGTCAGGACTGAAGTCGTGACACGTAAGGAGGCGTGGCGGTGCGGATCGCCGTAGCGGGCGGGGGGCCGGGTGGCCTGTACTTCGCGATCCTGATGCGCAAGGTCGCGCCCGACTGCGAGATCACGGTGTTCGAGCGCAACCGATCCTCGGACGCGTTCGGGTTCGGGGTGGTGTTCTCCGACGAGACGCTGACCGTGTTCGAGCACGCCGACCCGCAGAGCTACGCGGCGATCACGGAGCGATTCGTGCGCTGGAGCGACATCGACATTCACCATCGCGGGGCGGTGTCGCGGTCGGGCGGGCACGGATTCTCCGCGATCGGGCGGCGCGAGCTGCTGTCGATCCTGCAGGAGCGGGCGCTGTCACTCGGCGTCGACGTGCGCTTCTGCAGCGAGGCGCCGCCGCTCGGCGAGCTTGCGTGGGCGGACCTCGTGGTCGGCGCGGACGGTGCCTCGAGCGCCGTGCGACGGGCGTTGGCGGGCGAGTTCACGCCGTCACTCGATCCGCGCCGCTGCCGTTACATGTGGCTTGCCGCCGAGTGCGCCTACGACGCGTTCAAGTTTTTCATCGTCGAGAGCGAGCACGGCGTGTTTCAGGCACACGCGTATCCCTACGACGAGCACACGAGCACGTTCATCGTCGAGTGCCACGAGGACGTGTGGCGGCGGGCCGGCCTGCATCGGCTGGCGGGCGGGCCGCCGGCCGCGGGTGTTAGTGACACAGACAGTGTGGCGTTCTGCGAGCGGCTGTTTGCCGACGCGCTCGACGGGCACCGGTTGCTCGCCAACAACTCCAAGTGGATCAACTTCGTCACCGTGCGCTGCCGGCGCTGGTGTGCCGGCAATGTCGTGCTGCTCGGCGACGCGGCGCACACCGCGCACTTCTCGATCGGCTCGGGGACCAAGCTCGCGATGGAGGACGCGGTCGCGCTGGCATGGGCGTTTCGCTCGTTGCGTGACGATGTCGATCAGGCGACCGCGGCCTATGAGGTCGAGCGCCGGCCCGTCGTCGAGAGCACCCAGCGGGCGGCGCAGGCCTCGCTCGAGTGGTTTGAAGGGATCTCGCGGTATGTCGATCAGGAACGGACCCAGTTTGCGTTCAACCTGTTGACGCGCAGCCGAAGGGTCACCCACGACAACCTGCGCCTGCGCGATCCCGCGTTCGTGAGCGAGGTCGACGCACGCTTCGCTGCGCGTGTGGGAGCGTCGGCGCGACCGCCGATGTTCATGCCGCTGAGGTTGCGCTCGCTGGAGTTGCCAAACCGGGTCGTGGTGTCGCCGATGGACATGTACTCGGCGCTCGACGGCACGCCGAGTGACTTTCACCTCGTGCACCTCGGCTCGCGGGCGCTCGGCGGCGCGGCGCTGGTGATGACCGAGATGATCTGCGTCAGCGCCGAAGGCCGGATCACGCCGGGCTGCGCCGGCATGTACAGCGACGAGCACGTCGCGGCGTGGCGGCGGATCGTCACGTTCGCGCACGACTACGGGGGGTGTCTGATCGGCGCCCAGCTCGGACATTCGGGGCGCAAAGGCTCGACCAAGCTGATCTGGGACGGGATCGACGAGCCGCTGAGCGACGGCGGCTGGCCGGTGATCGGCCCGTCGGCGATCCCGTACTCGGCGCGCAACCAGACGCCGGCGCCGATGGACCGCGGCGACATGGATCGCGTGCGCGAGCAGTTCGTCGCTGCGGCGCGGGGCGCGCTGGCCGCGGGGTTTGACCTGCTCGAGCTGCACTGCGCGCACGGCTACCTGCTGTCGAGCTTCCTGTCGCCGCTGGCCAACGCTCGCGACGATGACTACGGCGGCTCGCTGCGCAGCCGCGCGCGCTTTCCGCTCGAGGTGTTCGACGCGTGCCGGGCGGCGTGGCCGCAGGACAAGCCGATCAGCGTCCGGATCTCCGCGACCGACTGGGTAGCCGGGGGCTTCGATCCCGACCAGGCGGTTGCGTTCGCGCGGATGCTGCGCGAGCACGGGTGCGACCTGGTCGACGTGTCCGCCGGTCAGGTGTCGTCGCGCGAGCGCCCCGCGTTCGGGCGCAGCTTCCAGACGCCGTTCGCCGACCGGATCCGCAACGAGGTTGGGATCCCGACGATCGCGGTCGGCGCGATCTCGAGCTATGACGATGTCAACACGATCGTGCTCGCCGGCCGGGCGGACCTGTGCGCGCTCGCCCGCCCGCACCTGTACGACCCGCACTGGACGCTGCACGCTGCCGCCGAGCAGGAGTACGACGGCGTGCCGTGGCCGGTTCAGTATGCGGCCGGGTCGCGCAGGCCGCCGACAGGGCGAGACACCGTCGCCGGCAAGGACCTGCAGCGCAGCTTCGAGGTGCCGACGGTGGCAGTAGCGGACCGCGGCTGAGATCGCATTCGGGGGCTGGCCGTGGGGGGCGTGGGGGCGCTACCGCTCTGCGGCGTCGCCCCGGGCAGCCCGCCGCGCGCAGGCCGCCCAGCGCAGACCCGCAGACCAGCCCTGTCAGGCGCTCGGCAGGAACGCGAACACGCGGCTCGGGCTGCCCGTGCCGCCGACCAGCTTCAACGGCGAGACGACGAGCAGCGCGCCGGTCGCCGGCAGCCGCTCGAGGTTCGCCAGCTGCGTCAGTCCGAGGCGGCCCGCGCCGAGCAGCAAGTTGTGCAGCGGGAACGGCGGGTCAAAGCCGCCGGCCGCGCCAGCGTCGATCCCGACCGTCTCGGTGCCAAAGCCGGAGATCGCGCGCTCGGACGCCAGCCATCGCGAGGCGCCGACGTCCGGTCCCGGCGTCTGCGGTCCCGTCTCGCCGATGTTCAGGAACGCGGCCTCGTCCTGCGCGCGCGAGCCCCAGCCGGTTCGCAGCAGCACCCACGCGCGTTCGGGGACCCGTCCGTGCTCGGCCTCCCACGCCTCGAGGTCGGCGACCGTCAGCAGATAGCCGGGGTCGGCCTCGGTCTGGACGGTCTTGTCGATCACGCATGCGGGCCCGACCAGCGACGACGGCTCGACCGAGGCGACGTCGGCGCCGTCCTTGCCGGTCACCCAGTGGATCGGCGCATCGAGGTGCGTGCCGACGTGCTCGCCGATCGTCAGCGTGTACCACGCCCATGCGGGCCCGCGCTCGTCGTAGTGGCTGATCGCCTCGCGCGACAGCCCGGGGGTGTTCGCGAACGGCGGCGGCAGCTTGATCACCGGCGTGGACTCGCTCAGCGGCTGCGTCAGGTCGACGATCTCGACCGAGCCCGACGCGAGTGCTTGCGCCAGCGCGGCGACCTCGGTCGCCTGGGTGCTGGACATCTGGGTTCCTCCTTGCTTGTCAGCCGGCGCGAAAGGCCTCCTCGAGCCATTCAGCACAGATCGTTGGGTTGACTTTGGCGTCGAGCACGAGCGGGTGCCCCCACTGCTCCCCGAGCCATTCGTCGACGATTTGCAGGTCGTCGGTGCTGCGAACGGTCTTTGCCTTGGCGCCCGCGGCGTGGGCGATCGCGGCCAGGTCGGCGTCGGGAAAGCGCACCAGCGACACGTTGTGGCCAAGCGGCGCGAAATGGTGCACTTCGGCCCCGTAGGCCGCGTCGTCGTAGATCACGACGAGGAGGTTGCCGAGATGCAGGCGGACGGCGGTCTCGAGCTCGGCCAGGGCCATCAACGCGCCGCCGTCGCCGAGCGCCGCGACCGTGACCCGGTCAGGGTTCGCGATCGCGGCGCCGATCGCGGCGCCGAGGCCGAGCCCGACCGCCTGGAAACCGTTGGGAAACAGCCACGCGCGGGCGTCGGGGACGTCGAGGTACATCGAGGGGTAGCCGAGGAAGTGGCCGGAGTCGACCGCGATCGCGCGGTCGGCCGGGAGCGCGCCGTTGAGCGCGATTGAGAACGTTCGCGGGTCGATCCACTCGTCCGTTGAGGCGTCTTCGTAGGGCTCGTGGCGCCAGCGCCGGGTCGCGATCTCGCGGGCGCGGTCGGGCATGCGAAAGCCGGTGCGCTGGTGGCCGCGGCGAGTCAGCTCGCCGGTGAGGGCGGCCGCGCTCGCGCGCGCGTCTGCGATTACCGCGTGGTCGGGGGGGCGGTGGCGGGCGATTGCGGTCACGTCGAGGTCGAGCTGGATCAGCTTGGCGCCTGGGTTGATCAGCGCGCCGTGCTTGGTCGTCCAGTGATTGAGCGAGGCGCCGAACGCGAGCACGACGTCGGCCTGTGCGAGCAGCTCGGCCGCGAGCGGGCTGGCGAAGCCGCCGGCGATCCCGAGCGCGTAGGGGGAGCCGCAAAACAGGCCGTTGGCGGGGGCGGAGGTCGCGAGCACCGCGCCGATCCGGTCGCCGAGCCGCTCGAGCTGGGCTTTTGCATCGGCGAGCACGGCGCCGCGGCCGGCAATGATCGCGGGGCGCTCGGCGTGCGCGAGCAGGTCGGCGGCGGCGGCGACCGCGTCGGGGTTCGGGTGCGGGGGGGCGGTTTGCGGTCGGGCCGGCGTGGCCGGCGTGGTCATCGTTGCCGGCTGGGGCTGGATGTCGATCGGGAGCATCAGCACGACCGGGCGGCGCTCGAGCTGGGCGCGCTCGTAGGCGCGGCGCGCGTCTTCGGCGGCGCTGCGCGCGGAGTGCAGGCGGTCGGCGATCGCGCCGACGGACTCGACCAGGCCGTGCTGGTCGATCCGGAAGTTCGAGGTCAGCGCCGCGGCCGGCGTCTCGCCGGCGAGCACCAGCACCGGCGTGCGGCTCTTGGCCGCCTCGGCGAGTCCCGTGACCGCGTTCGTCAAGCCCGGGCCCTGATGGACGGTGCAGACGCCGACCCGACCGGTGGCGCGGGCGTAGCCGTCGGCCATGCAGATC
>JBEKRJ010000053.1:0-13049 GCA_049518835.1 Solirubrobacteraceae bacterium | reverse complement strand
ACGATGCGGATGCGGACGGCGTCGAGGGCGCCGCGGCCTGCGGCGCCTGGTCGGGAGCCTGCAAGCCCAGCTGCGACGGGCTGGCGAGTGGCGGCATCGTCGTGGATGCGCGCGCCCCCGCAGCCGATCCGGTCGGTGCAGCTGTTCCGCTCGTCGTCGCCGAAGCGGCGCTCGCGACCTCGCCGGTGGCGGCGTGCGAGCTCGTCAGCGTCCGACCGGGCGCGACGGCGGACACGAAGTACGCCAGCGCCGCGGTCAGTCCCGCCGTCGCGCCGATCAGCACTCGCCGCGTGCGCCCGACGCGCGCTAGCGCCGCATCGCGCTGCAGCGCCGCGCCTCTGCTCGCGCGGCCACGATCTTTTCCGCCGGCCATGTCTTTCACTGTCCCCGTAGTGGATCAGCGTTCAGTAAGAACAGGATGAGAATTCGCCTAGATCACCATCAGTAATCATCGGCTTGCGCAAGGCGCACGTCGATCGTGAACGACGATCCGTCGACATGCACCGAGCCGCCGTGCTGCTCGGCGATCGCGGCGACGATCGACAGCCCGAGTCCCGAACCGGGACGCTGCGATGACTCCTCACCGCGCCAGAAGCGCTCGAACAGGCGCTCGCGCTGCGCCGGCGCCGGGCCGGGACCCTGATCGCGGACTGTCACCAGCGCGCAGCCGTCGCCGCGCGCCACGGCGACGGACACCTCTCCCCCGCGTGGCCCGTGCACGAGCGCGTTCTCGATCAGGTTCTCGACCGCGCGCCGGAGCGCGGTCGCATCCGCGACCGCGCGCAGGGGCTCGAGCGCCGCGACCCGCACCGGCTCGCCGGCCGCCGCGTGCGCGGCGACGATCCCGGCGACGAGCGCATCGAGCGCGACCGGCGCGAGCTCGTGCACGCCCGACCCCGCGCGCTCGAGCACCAGCAGGTCGTCGACGAGCCGCGCGAGGCGCACGGCGTCGCGCTGCAGGTCGGACAGCACCTCCTCGTCGGCGCCGTGTCGCGCGACGTACTCGACGTTGCCCAGCAGCGTCGTCACCGGCGTGCGCAGCTCGTGCGAGGCGTCCGCGAGGAACCTGCGCTCGGTCGCGCGAGCGTGGTCCAGCGATGCCAGCATCCGGTTGAGCACGCCCGTCAGCTGCCCGATCTCGTCGGCGACGTGGGCATCGGGCAGGCGCCGGGCCGGATCGGCGGTCCGCTCGATCTCGCCCGCGGCGCCGGCGAGGCGCCGCAGCGGGCGCAGCCCGCGGCGCGTCAGCGCGCCCGCCGAGAGCATCGCGACGAGCGCCACGCCGGCGCCGGTCAGCGTCAGCACCAAGCCGAGATGCCCGGTTACGTGGGCGATGTCGCTGGTGTCGGATGCGACCAGCACCGCGCCGCCGGCATCGGGCCCGGCTTGCGCGATCGGAGCGGCGTAGAGGCGAAACGGCCGCCCGTCGATCTGCACGGTCTCGAACCCCGGCGCTCCGGCCGCCAGCGCCCGCCCCACGACCCGGTCCTGGGGGAGCAGCAGCGCCCCGAGCGTCAGCGAGCTCGCGACGATCTTGCGATGCAGGTCGATCACCTCGACGACGATCTGGCGCCCCGAGGCCGAGCTCTCGAGCGCGCCGGGGTAGGTGAGCACCGCCGGCGCCGAGACGGCGAGCTGCGCCACGGTCTGCGCCTCGATCCGCAACGAAGCGTCGAGCGAGCCACGCAGCTCGCGGTCGACGAGCACGACGGCCGCGACGGCGAACAGCGCGACCGCGACGAGAATCGAGCCACCAGCCGCCGCGATCAGCCGCGTGCGCAGCGCCCGCGGGACGCCCGGCCGGCGCCACCTGCCCCGTACTCGCTCCGTCCCCCGTGTGCGCGACGTCAATCGCCCGCCCCGGGCACTCCGTCTCGCTGGTCGCGGTCGGCCCACTCGAGCAGTGGCTCGAGTGAGAACGCAAGATCGTCGATCGCCGCGTGCAGGTCGCCGAGCCGCGCAAAGCGTTGCGGCACGGTCGCGATCGTGCACTCCTGCGGCTGGACGTCGTCGAGCTCATCCCAGCCGATCGGCGTCGAGACGGTCCCCTCCTTGATGCCGCGGACCGAGTACGCGCTCGCGATCGTGTGGTCGCGAGCGTTCTGGTTGTAGTCGACGAACACCTTGTCGGGCTCACGGTCCTTGCGCCACCAGGTAGTCGTGACCAGCGCGGGGGCCCGCCGCTGCACCTCCTGCGCGAACGCGAGCGCCGCGCGGCGGACCTCGCCGAACTCCCAGCGCGGCTGGATCCGGACGTACACGTGCAGCCCGTGCCCGCCGGACGTCTTCGGCCAGCCGACGATCCCGAGCTCGTCGAGCACCTCGCGGGCGACGTGCGCCGCGCCCCGCACGGTCGCAAACGAGCACCCCGGCATCGGGTCCAGATCGATCCGCCACTCGTCGGGGCGCTCGACGTCGGCGCGGCGCGAGTTCCAGGGATGGAACTCGACCGTCGACATCTGCACCGCCCAGACCACGCTCGCGAGCTCCGTCACGCACAGCTCGTCGGCGTGGCGGCCCGACGGGAAGGCGACGCGCACGGTCTGGACCCACGGTGGCGCGCCCGACGGCAGCCGCTTCTGGTGCACCTTGTCGCCGTCGACGCCGCTCGGGAAGCGGTGCAGCATGCACGGCCGCTCGCGCAACGCGCGCACGATCCCGTCGCCGACGCTGATGTAGTAGCGCGCGAGATCGAGCTTGGTCTCGCCGCGAGCGGAGAAGTACACCCGCTCGGGGCTGGAGATCCGCACCGTCCGCCCGCCGACGTCAAGCTCGACCGGCGCGTGGTTGTCAGATCGCGAACGGGTCACCCGGGCCAAGCCCCCTCCCTATCAAAATCACACGCGCAACGTGAACCCGGTGCCGCGGACGGTGCGGATCAGCGTCGGGGGGCCGAGCTTGCGTCGCAGCCGCGTAACGTAGCGGTCGACGACGTTGGCTTCCGCGCCACCGTCCCAGATCTCGTCGATCGCGCGCTCGCGGGTCACCGTCCGGCCCTGCTCGCGCAGCAGCAGCGCCAGCAGCGCCGCCTCGCGGCCGGTCAGCGTCACCCGGCACCCCGCGCGCGCGGCCGACCGCGTCTGCACATCGAGCGTCAGGTCCGCGTAGGAGAGCACCGGCGCGGGCTCGGAGCCGCGGCGCATCAGCGCGTGCAGCCGCGCGATCAGCTCGACGACCGCAAACGGCTTGACGAGGTAGTCGTCGGCGCCGGCCTGCAGCCCCGCGACGCGGTCGGGCACCGCGTCGCGCGCGGTCAGCATCAAAATCGGCGTCGCGTGCCCCTTGCCGCGCAGCCGGCGGCAGACCGCGAGGCCGTCGAGCGCCGGCAGCCCGACGTCGAGCACGATCACGTCCGGCGCGCCGCGCTCGACCGCGATCAGCGCGCCGGGGCCGTCGGCGGCGACCGCGACCGCAAACCCCTCGGCGCTCAGCGTCCGCTCGAGCATCCGCCGCAGCGGCGGGTCGTCGTCGACGACGAGCACGCGCTCGCGCGTGCCCGCGCCGTCATCCACCGGCAACGTCGCGGCGCAGGAACACCAGGTACGCGGCGGCGAGCGCGGGCAGTCCGTACAGCGCGCAGACCCACGCCGCGCGGACGATCGGCGCCCAGTCGATCGGAGTGCGCAGCAGTCCCTGCCAGGCGTTGAACTGCGTGCTCAGCAGGTAGGGCGTCAGCGCGCCGAGTCCGGGCAGGATCCCGATCAGCTGGATCAGCAGCGACACCATCAGCGTGCCGACGACCGCCGCGGCGCTGTTGCGCGTCACCGACGACAGCAGCATCCCGATGCAGACGATCGCCCCGATCGGGATCAGGTACACGAGCAGGCTGACGTACACGAGCTCGAGCGCCTTGGGCGCCGACACGATCGTCCCCGACAGGCTCTCGAGCGAGTTGAAGCCCGACTGGATGCTGCCGGCGACCACCGCCACGGTGCCGTTGAGCAGGATCGCGGCAACCGCGTACGTCGCCGCCGCCAGCACCTTGCCCGAGAAGATCTGCCCGCGCTCGAGCGAGCGGGTGAAGATCGTCTTCAGCGTGCCGTTGTGATCCTCGGAGGCGATGATGTCCCCGGCGACGAGCGCCGTGATCAGCGGGAACATCCAGACCGCGCCGAACAGCAGGATCACGAGCGGGACCGCCAGCCCGCTGCGCGACAGATACGACGAGAACGCGAAGTCGCCCCCGTGCCGGTCGTGGCGAAAGTGGATCGCGACGACGAAGATGATCGGCACCAGCGCGGCGGCGCCGAGCCCCAGGTAGGTGCGCTTCTGGTAGCGCAGCTTGGTCAGCTCCCAGCGGTACACGGTCAGCACGGTCGGCCTCATCGTCACGCCTGCACCGTCGCGCGCTCGGACTGCCCGCGGTCGGCGCCGGTGCCGTCACCGCCCTCCGTCAGCGAGAAGAACAGGTCCTCGAGCGTCACGGTCTCCGGCGCCAGCGCGTGGATCAGCGCCCCCGCCTCGACCAGCGCCTGCGACAGCTCCGCGACCGCGGCCTCGTCGGCGGTGAAGCAGATCCGCCCGTGCTCGAGGCGGACGTCGGCGATCCCCGGCTGCGCCCGGCAGACCGCGAGCGCGCGCTCGTCGTCGGTGCTCGAGAGCCGGTAGGTGGTGCCGGCGCCGCGCTTGAGCGCCGCGATCTCGCCCTCGTAGACGATCTCGCCCCGGCGCACGATCGCGACCCGGTTGCACAGATCCTCGACCTCGGCCAGCAGGTGGCTCGACAGCAGCACGGTGATCCCCTGCTCGGCCAGGCGCCGGATCAGCACGCGCATGTCGCGCATCCCCGCGGGATCAAGCCCGGTCGCCGGCTCGTCGAGCAACAGCAGCTTGGGGTCGCGCAGCAGCGCCGCCGCGATCCCGAGCCGCTGGCGCATCCCGTGCGAGTAGCCGCCGACGCGGTCGCGCGCACGGCCGGCGAGGTCGACCGTCGCCAGCGCCTCGTCGATCCGCGCCACGGCGTGATCGCCGTCGAACGCCGCCAGCAGCTCGAGGTTGCGCCGGCCGTTCAGGTACGGGTAGAACGTCGGCGCCTCGACGAACCCGGCGACGCCGTCGAGCGCCTGCACGGTCTGCTGCGGATCGCGCCCGAACAGGCGCACGCTGCCGGCCGTCGGCCGGATCAGGCCGAGCATCATCCGCAGCGAGGTCGTCTTGCCGGCGCCGTTGGGCCCGAGGTACCCGTACACGTCGCCGGCGTGGACGGTCAGGTCCACGCCGGCGACGGCGGTCAGCCCTCCATAGCGCTTGACGAGGCCGCGGACCTCGACCGGCGGCGGGCCCGCCGAGACTGGCGTCGAGCCCGTCTGCGCCGGCGGCGGGCCCGGTTGCGCGGGTACCGCCGCCGGGGCTCCGTCGCTCATCGCACCTGCGCGGCCAGTGCCCGCGCGGCGTCGTCGGCGGCCACCGCCGGCACCGAGCCGAGCACCGTGAACGTGATCGCGCCGCGCGAGAAGCGCACGACCGTTCCGAGCGCGGTGTCGAGCTCCTGGCCGCTCGCGCCGTCGATCGACACGCTCGGCAGGCTCAGGCCCTGCTGATCGCTGCCGCTACCGCTGCTCGTGGCGCTCGCGGCGCCGGCGCCCGCCTGCTGGGGCTGCTCGACGACGATCATCCCGCCGAGGTCCTGCCCGTAGGTGACGAGCGCCCCCGGCGTGCCACTCGAGTCCAGCAGCGACACCGACTGGCGCGGGACGCCGACGAGCTTGGCCGGCGCGACGAGGCCGAATGACAGGCGGCGCGCGACCGCCGCGACACCGGTTACCTCGGCGTGCTGCTTGGCGCCCTTACGCTGCTTGCGCGCCGTGGCGCTGCTGGTCGCGCCAGTCGCGCCGGCCGGCGTCGAGACCGTCACGATCTTCGTCCCCGGAGGGGGCGTGAAGTTGAACACCGACGAGTCCACCTTGCCGAACGAGATCTCGGTCGCCTTCAGCTCCAGCACCGGGCTCGAGTCGTCGCGCGCGTACACGCCGAGCTCGAGCGGCACGCCGTTGGCCGAGTCCCACGCGAGCTGCGCGGCGCCGAGCAGCCCGCCCGCGTGCTTGGGTGACACGCGCACGGTGTACGCGGGCTGACCGGCGATGTCCCCCGGCGTCGGCGCCGCGGCACCCGATCCGGCGCCGGTGAGGTCGACGTGCGTCAGCAGCTGGTTGAGGTTGGACTGAATCTGCGCAAGCGTCGGGACGGCGTCTGACTTGGTCGCGCCCGACTTTTGACCTGCCGGCAGCTTGCCCTCGTAGGCGGTGTTCGAGGTCGGGTCATAGATCGTGAACGAGCCGTCGTCGACGACCACCTGAGCGTCGCCGTTGTCGCCCTGGAGCTCGAGCCGTAGCTGATCGTCGCCAAGCCAGAATCGGCCGCGGGCGCCGTTGAGCAGCGGATCGCTGCCGAGGATGTCGTTGGCGCTGATCAGGCCGTTGGTGAACGTGATCCGAGCGCTGATCCCGGTGACCGGCGGCGCCGCGAGCGCGTCGTGAATCGCCGCCGCGAGTGGCTTGGCGGGCGCCACCGGGCCGGCGCCGGCGGCCGCAACCGCGATCGCCGTACCACCCGCGACCGCCGCCACCAGGCCGGCGATCATCGCCAGCAGGCGCGGAGTCGAAACTGTGCGCAGGAACCTCATCGCAAATCCTTTCTCGTGACAGCAGTCAGAGTAGGACAGAAGCCTGAAATTACCCTGACAGTCCCGGCGCCGCTAGCGACGGACCGGCGGCCGCTCGTCGGCCCCGATCCCAGCCAGCGCCTCCGAGCCCCGCGCAGCCGCGCGAGCAACCGAGCGCGCCGCCGCCGGCGAAGCTTCCGGGATCCCGGCCGCGTCGACGACCGACCGGGCGCGCGCTTCGCCGGCCACCGACGCGTGCACGTGCGCTCGCAGCTCGCCCAGCAGGCGCCGGCGGCGCAGCAGCGCCAGCGCGAACAGCGGCACCGCGACGACCGTCACCAGCCCTCCGATCGAGCCGAGCACCGCTAGCGTGTCCGTCGCCGCCGGCCGCGCAGCCTGGCGCCTGGGGACCCGGGACGCGTTCAGCACCACGCGCGTGGCCGGCACGACGCCGGCGAGCGGCCTGGTTTGCTGGGCGATCGCGAGCAGCTCGCTGTTGGCGATCGCGTCGGTCAGCGAGTTGCGCACCCAGTAGACGGCGCCGCGCTGGTTCCACGCGACCATCTGCAGGTTCTGGCCCTCGTAATAGAGGCGATAGCTGCGCCCACCCAGCCACACGGTCTGGTCGGGACTGCGGAACTGCGGCGCATCGAGCCACGTCATCCCCTGCACGTCGTAGAACTGCCCCAGCTGCCCCGCCGAGAAGACGGCCACGTACGCCGGATAGGCCGCGCCGCCGGGGGCGTGGATCAGGTAGTCGCGCAGCGACGCCGGCGTGATGGCGCCGGCGCGATCCTGGACGGTTGGCAGCTCGAGCGCGAACGGGAGCTGGGCGGCGGCGAGGCGCGCCTGCGCCTGCTCGGCGCTCGAGGTCGCCACCAGCGCCAGCGCCGCCACGGCCCGCCGCCGGCGCCCGGCGCGGGCGGGCGCGGTGGGGCGGCCGGGCAGCGGCGAGCCGCCGTCCAAGAACGAATGCACGCTGGCGGCGATCTGCTGCGGCGAGGCCGTGTCGTAGCTGGCCAGCAGGTTGGCCTGAAACTGGACCTGGCGCACGCGCAGGCCAGAGGACGAGATCAGCGTCCCGATCAGGTCCAGCACGCCGCTGTAGGTATGCAGCGTCGGATCGGTCTGCACCGCCTGACCGAAGATCCGCTCGAACTTGTGGATGTTGCCCGCCAGCTGCGACCCGTACTGCTTCTTGACGTCGAGCAGGAAGCTCTGGTTGCGCGCGTCGCGCACCAGCGATGTGTCGTCGTGGCGGTAGGAGACGAACTGCAGCGCCTGATCGCCGCACAGCTTCTGATAGCCGGGCTGCAGGTTGATCTGCTGATACTGCTCGCCACCGGGGACGTTGACGTGGAAGTAGCGTCGATCGATCGTCGAGTACACGCAGCCGAGCTCGTCGACCGCCCGCTGGAAGCGCCCGAACGTGATCACGATCACGTGGTTGACGGGCAGCCCCAGCACGCGCTTGATCGTGGACACCAGCAGCGGGATCCCGCCGGCCGTATAGGCGTAGTTGAACCGGGTCTGCACCGGCGGGGCGTGCGGCGGGTAGATCGTCACCAGTAGCTCGCGCGGGATCGACATCATCGAGATCCACGGCTTGCTCGGGTCAAAGCGCACCAGCAGCATCTCGTTGGAGTGCGGCAGGACCGCGCGGCTGTAGTACTTGAACGCGCCGGTGAGCGACCGCTGGTCGTCGCCGACCAGCAGCAGCGTCTGCGGCGCGCCGTAGTTGGCGGACGCAAGCGTCCCGGGCGCAATCGCCAGCGGCGGGTTGATGTCGAGATCGTGGCGCAGCGTGTCGATCTCGCCAGAGGCGAGCACCGCGCCCGCGCCGCCGCTGAGTGCCAGCACGAGCACCGCGCCGAGCAGCAGCCGAAGGGTGCCAACGCCACGCCGCACGTCGGGGGCGTGAACCACGGCGCGGATGATAGGGCGGTGCCGGCGCCGTGGCGTCGCGCCCCGGGGCCCGCTACCGTCGCGGGCATGTGCCGGCTGTTCGGGATGAGCGCGGGGCGCGAGCGCGTCCGGGCGACGTTCTGGCTGCTCGCGGCGCCGGACTCGCTGTCGGCCCAGAGCCGCCGCGAGCCCGACGGGACCGGGCTGGGGACATTCGACGCGCAGGGGCGTCCGGAGGTGTTCAAGCAGCCGCTCGCCGCCTATCAGGACGAGCTGTTCGCGCGCGAGGCGCGCGAGGTCGCCTCACGGACGTTCGTCGCCCACGTCCGTTACGCCTCCACCGGCGAGGTCGCAGTGCAGAACACGCATCCGTTCGAGCAGCACGGGCGCCTGTTCGCGCACAACGGCGTGATCGGCGAGCTCGAGCGCCTCGACGCCGAGCTTGGCGACGCTCGCGCGCTGGTCGCCGGCGAGACCGACTCCGAGCGCTTCTTTGCGCTGATCACGCGCGAGGCTGACCGCACCGGCGACGTCGGCGCGGCGATCGCCGCCGCCGGCGGCTGGGTTGCCGCCAACCTGCCGGTGTTCTCGCTGAACCTGGTGCTGGTCACCGCTGGCGAGCTGTGGGCGCTGCGCTACCCCGACACGCACGAGCTGCACGTGCTGGAGCGGGCCGCCGGCGGCGCCAGCGGCACGCGGCACCTCGAGCATGCCAGCGCGCGCGGCAGCGTGCGGGTGCGCGCGCGCCAGCTGGCCGGCGCGCCAGCGGTGATCGTGGCGACGGAAAGGATGGATGAAGACCCGGGTTGGCGTGCTTTGGGTTCGGGCGAGCTCCTGCACGTCGATCCCGATCTGCACGTCTCAGTGACGCGACCGCTGGAGCGCGCGCCTGCTCGGCCGCTGTCGATCGCGGACCTCGAGCCGCGGGCGGCCGCATCGCAGCGGCCGTGAGCGTCAGCCTCGTGTACCGCAGCGCCGGCGGCTACGAGCTGCTGATGCGGGCCCTCTAAGTAGCGCTGGGCGCGTCGCCGCGATCGTATAAGGCGGGACGGCGCGCTCGGGCATTTATGGACTAAGGGCCCGCGGCCCTAAGCGGGCTAAGTCCACTATTATCTCACGGATGGACGCGGTTTCGATTCACGAGGCCAAGACGCAGTTCTCGCGGCTGGTGGCGCGCGCCGAGGCTGGCGAGGAGATCGTGGTGCGCCGCGGCGCAACGCCGGTGGCCAAGATCGTCGCCTACCACGCGCCGACGACGCCGCGCCGCCCCGGCGCGCTCAAGGGGCAGATCGTGATCGCCGACGACTTCGACGAGACGCCGGACGAGTTCGCCGAGTACACCGTGTGAGCCGGCTATTGGTCGACACGCACGCGCTGCTGTGGTGGCTCACCGACGACGCAGCACTGTCAGCGACGGCACGCGAAGCGATCGCCGACCCCGCCAACGAACCGCTCGTCAGCGCCGCGACCATGTGGGAAATCGCGATCAAGCGGTCCCTCGGCAAGCTCACAACACCTGAAGACCTGCCAGACCGGATCGTCGAGGAAGGCTTCTCGTGGCTGCCGATCAGCCCCGGCCACGCGTGGCGGGTCCGCGAGCTTGCACCCCACCATCGCGACCCGTTCGATCGCCTGCTCGTCGCGCAGTCGCTCGCCGAGCGCCTGCCGATCATCACCGCCGACGCCCGCTTGCACGACTACGAGGTGCAAGTGCGCTGGTGACGCGCCGTCACGCCGCAATGCGACGTCGGGGCGCCCGCGCGACGTCGGGAAGCGATGCGCCGGGCCGTTCAGGTTAAGCGCCTCGCGTCTGTCACCCGGCGAGCTTGAAGCGCGCGACGAGGCGGTTGAGCTCATCGGCGCTGCCCGAGAGCTCGTGCGCTGAAGACGCGATCTGCTGCGCCGAGGCCGAGGTCTGCTCGGTCGAGGCCGACACCTCTTGAGTCGACGCCGAAGATTGCTCGGCGACCGCCGCGACCTCGCCGATGCTCTGCTGCATGCTGTGCGCGCTGGCCGCGATCTGCTGCGAGACGGCAGCGATCTGCTCGACCCGCGCGGTCATGTCGTCGACGGCGGCGCCGATCTGGACGAACGCCTCGCGCGTCTGCTCGACCACCGCGGCGCCATCCTGAGTGCGCTGAGCGCCGTCCTCGACGACGCCGACCGCGTTGGTCGTCTCGCTCTGGATCGCGCCGATCAGCTGCGAGATCTCGTGCGCGGCCGCCTGGGACTCTTCGGCGAGCTTGCGGACCTCCTCGGCGACGACCGCAAAGCCGCGGCCCTGCTCGCCGGCGCGCGCGGCCTCGATCGCCGCGTTGAGCGCCAGCAGGTTGGTCTGCTCGGCGATCCCGGTGATCGTCTGCACGATCGCGCCGATCTGCTCGGACTTGGACGCCAGCTCGCGGATCGCGTCCGAGACCGCCTGCGACGAGTCACGAACTGAGCTCATCGCCGCGTTGGCCTGCTCCGCCGCGCCGACTCCCTGTTGAGCTGCCTGGCGCGCCTCGTGCGCGACCTCGGCCGTGTGCTGCGCGGACTGCGCTGCCTCGGTCACCGCGCGCGCAACCTCCTCGGCGGAGCGCCGCGCCTCGTCGATCATCTCCACCTGGCGCTCGGTGCCCGCCGCGACGTCGCTGACGGCGTGCGCGATCTCACCGCTCGCGCGCCCGGTCTCCGCGGACGTCGCCTCCATCTCTCGCGAAGCGGAGCTGACCGACGCCGCGTGAGCGACGACGCGCTCGAGCGCGTCGCGTAGGCTGCCGATCAGGCGCACGAACGCCTGGCCGAGCACATCGCGCTCGGACCGCGGCTTGACCTGGACGCTGAAATCGCCGCCGGCCACCTGATCGGCGGTGCCGGCCATCTCCTGCAGGTAGGAGATCATCGCCCGGAACGCGTTCGCAGTGGCGCCCAGCTCATCGTTTGATGCCAGCGTCACACGCTGTTCGACGTCCCCCTGCGCGATCCCCTCGGCGGCCCGGCGCAGCTCGCCGATTCCGCGCGTGACCCGCCGCGCGGCGAGCAGCGCCACGCCGATCCCGACCGCGACGCACGCAAGCGCCACCAAGATCAGCACCAGGCGGGCGTCCGTGTAAGCGCTTGCGGCCGCCGCCGTGTCGGACTGCGACGCCTTCATCCGCGCGCTCGCCAGCGCCGTCGAATCCACGTCGAACGGTTCCAGCAGCGGCTGCGAGCCGACGTATGCGGCAATCGCCTGCGCGGTCTGGCCGTGCGCGCTGAACGCCAGCGCCCTGGTCGCCGCGGCGATGATCCCGTCGGCGTACCGCTGGACGGCGGCAAACGCGCGCGCGTCGGCGGGGCCGTCGGTGTGCTTCGCGTAGACCTGCAGCGCGGCGAGTGAGGCCGCTTGCGACCGGACGACGGCCGCCGCGGTCTGGGTCTTGACGAACGCGCTCGGGGCGCGGACGTTGTCGCCCTCGGCCGCGCGGACCGTGAACACGCCGGCGCGGACCGAGCCGATCGCGTCGACCGCCACGAGATCCTGCTTGCCCAGCTCGCGCGTGTGCCCATCGAGGCCGCTCATCGTGCTCAGCGACAGCGCCACAGCGCCGACCAGCAGCACGAGCACAAGCCCGAAGCCGGCGAGCAGCTTTTGCTGGATGGACAGATTCATCGTCGGGCACCTCATCGGTCGAAGGTTCGTCCCCAGTTGATCGACCCGCTCGCCGGAACCCTTAGCTCATGTGCCACCGATCGGCGCGTGAGCGATCATGTGCCGATGCTGCTGTACGACTCAGCTGTCTCGGGCAACTGCTACAAGGTCCGACTGCTGCTCGCGCAGCTCGGGATCGCCTGCGAGCGCCGCGAGGTCGACGTGATCGACCGTACCGGGCGCGAGCAGCTGCTGGGCGGCCTCAACCCCGCGTTGCGCGTGCCGACGATCGTGCTCGACGACGGCCGTGCGCTGGCCGAGTCCAACGCGATCCTGTCGTACTTCGCCGACGCCACCGAGTACCTGCCGGCGGGTCGCTTCGAGCGCGCGCAGGTGCTGCAGTGGCTGTTCTTCGAGCAGTACAGCCACGAGCCGTTCATCGCCGTCGCGCGCTTCTGGGCGATCGCCTCGATCACCGCGCCGGAGCGCGAGCTCGAGGCCAAGCAGCGCGGCGGCCGGCTCGCGCTCGAGGCGCTGGACCGTCACCTCTGCCAACGCCAGTTCCTGGTCGCGGAGCGCTACTCGATCGCGGACATCGCGCTGTACGCGTACACGCACGTCGCGCCCGAGGGCGGCTTCGCGCTCGAACCCTACCCGGCGCTTCAGGCCTGGCTGGGGCGCGTCGCGGCGCAGCCCGGGCACGTGCGGATCACCGACTAGCTGATGATGGATGTCGAGGACGCGATCCGCAGCCGCCGCACGCACAAGGCGTTCGCGGCGGACCCGCCGGCGCGCGAGCTGCTCGATCAGCTGCTCGACCTCGCCCGCTGGGCGCCCAACCACCATCTGACGAATCCGTGGCGCTTCCGCGTGCTCGGCCCCCGCGCGCTGCAGCGGCTCAAGCTGGCGGCTGGTCCCGAGGCGGCGACG
>JBEKRJ010000052.1:0-13055 GCA_049518835.1 Solirubrobacteraceae bacterium | reverse complement strand
CTCGCGCTCGTCGATCACGGTCAGCCCCGACTTCTCCGGGTACAGCACGCGCACGCGCGGATCCTCCACCAGGGCGAACAGGTCGCGGTCACCGCTGACGATCTCGATCGCGCCGGGCGCGAGTCTCGATAACGTCGCGATCACGTCCTCAGCCTCGTACTCGGGCACCCCAACGAGATCGATCCCGATGTGACGCAGCAGCTCGTGGATCACCGGAATCTGCGGCTCGAGTCCGACCGGCACCGGCGCTTGCACCCGCTGCGCCTTGTAGCTGGGGATCAGTTGCACCCGCCACTGCGGACGCCAGTCGATGTCATCGGCGACAACGAGCCTGCGAGGGCGGCGTTGCACGATCAGGCGCCCGAGTCGCTCGAGGAACCCGCGGATCGCGTCGACGCGCATCCCGTCCGGCGCCGGAGCGCTCGTGCGCGCTCCGTAGTACGCGCGGAAGATGATGCTCGAGCCGTCGATCAGAAGCCAGTCACACGCCACAGCTCAGATGATCGCGGGCGCAGCGGCTAGTCTTCCGGGTGTGGACCCAGATCGCGCTCGCCAACTGCTAGCGCAGGAACGGACCCGGATCGAGCAGGCGCGCGACGCCGTGGACAGCCAGGGTCCGCTCGAGGGGTCCGACCGCAAGGAGGCGGGCGACCGCGGCTCGGAGGACCTCTACCAGGACGAGTTCGACGAGGGCCGTCGTGACGAGCTTCGCGTCGAGTTCGCAGCGCTCGAGCGGGCTGAGGCGAGGTTGGCAGCCGGGACGTACGGGATCTCGGTCCAGAGCGGCGAGCCGATCCCGGATGCGCGGCTCGAAGCGCTGCCGCTCGCTGAACGCACGGTCGACGAGGAGCAGCAATACCGGCGCGGTTGAGGGCCTGGAGGGCCTCGCCCAAGACAGCGACCTGCTGTCTCTGCTCACGACTAGGGGGCGTTCGTCAAGGAGCTGATGCGGGGCGCAGCCGGGGCCGGCGCCGTTTGCGGCGATGGTGCACGCCTTTGGCGGGGTTAGCTAACGGTCACTGCCTGAGCGATCGTGAAGATTGATGCGGCTTAGGCAGCTTTGGTGAGCGATGCTACAAGTCACGATGTTGGGAACCAACATCGTGACTTGCCTTTTCGTTGTCTGGCCGGGAAGTTGGAAGACTGCGACCCGCGGCGGGTTGTGACGTGAGAGCTGTAACGATGAGCAACCCGACTGACACCACCGTTAGTGACGGCGACCGGTACCGGCAACGTCTGTTGAGCTGCCGCGCCTGCCGGGCGGCGTCCGACCACGCCAAAGAGAGCCGATGAGTGCCTGGATAACGCGAACCGACCGTGTAATCAGCGGCCAGCTGGCGACGTTTCGCCGGCAGCTGGCTGGAAGTGTGCGGGGGGAGGGGAGCACCGCGTTGGGATGCCCGCGCTGCGGGCTGGAGCTGATGCCCCGACTGCCGTCGCTGACCCCGCGGCACTGTCCGCGATGCCTCGCCCGCAGCAGGCTGGCAATCGAGCTTCAGTCCGTGACGAGCGAGGAGCCGTCGACCCTCGGCGACGACCGTCCAGGCGCTTTCTAGCTCGCGCGGGGCGCGCCCGGGGGGGAACACCCCCGGGCGCTAGACTACGTGTCTTTCCCTCGGTGCGACACCGTGGCACAGTGCTGGCATGTCCGATCACAGCCCCCGATTTCGCCGTCCGCACGGCAGGCATTCGCGGGTCGGGCTGCTGGACATAGACGCCGACCTCGATCGCGTTCTGAGCGCCACCGATCTCCGCCATGTCGCCGAGATCTCGTTGCCGGTCCTGGATCTGCCGGACGGCTCGGTCGTCGTCGACAGGCTACTCGAGGAGCGTGGAGCCTTCGCGGCGGTGGTGCTAGAGGCAATGCTGCTGCACTACCTGCAGGTGGGGACGCAACCCGGTTTGCGGTTGCTCGGACCCGGGGAGGTCGCGCTCGTATGCGATCGGACGCAGTCCACGCTGGTCGCCGCGTCCGAGTGCCGTGCGGTTCCCGGAACGCGCCTGGCATTGCTCGGCAAAGAGTATTTGGTGGCCGTCCATCGGTGGCCGCGGATCCTGGTCGCGTTGCAGACGCGGCTTGGCGAGCAGACCGAGCGTCTCATGACCCAGCTCGCGATTTGCCAACTACCGCGGGTGGAGGAGCGTCTGGTAGCGATGCTGTGGCTGCTGGCGGAGTCGTGGGGACGGGTCACGACGGCCGGAACGATCGTGCCGCTGTCGCTTACGCACGAGCTACTTGGGCAATTGATCGGTGCGCGCCGGTCGACGGTCACGCTTGCCCTGAGCGCGCTCGCCGAGCAGCAGGCCGTGGTTGCGCTGGATCGAGGCTGGCTGCTGCTCCAGCGCCCAGCAAACGCGCCCCGAGCAGCTTTCGCCGACGAGCCTCGTGTGTTGGATCGGGCCCAGTCTGACTGGCAGGGACAGGGCCTCTCTGCTCCTGCGCCGACGGCGGCTGCCCTCAGCGAGACGGTGCGCAATCTCCGCGCGCAACACCTGCGCACCAAGCGGCAGGTTGGCGAGCGCCTGCGGCGGGTGCGGCTTGCGCGCGAGCGCAACCTTGCGCTTCGGGACGGGATCCGCGATCAGCGGACGCGCGCTGCGTGGCCGCCGCGATCCGGGCGTGTCTGAGCGCGCCTGGCAAGCGTAGGCTGTGAGGATGAGCCCTCGGTCGGCCAGCGATGCAGTGATGGCTCGTCGCGATCTCGTTGTGATCGGGGCCTCGGCGGGCGGCGTCGACACGCTCAGCCGGGTGGTCGCCGGTCTTCCAGCCGACTTAGCGGCAACCGTGTGCATCGTGCTTCACATTGCACCGACAAGCCCGAGCGCGCTGGCTCAGATCCTCCAGCGAGCCGGCCGCCTTCCGTGCCGGCAGCCCCGCGATGGCGAGTCGATGCACGCTGGCGTGGTCCTCGTCGCCACGCCCGACCATCATCTCGTCATCGAGGACGGCCGCGCGCGCCTCACCGTTGGTCCACGTGAGAACGGTCACCGGCCGTCGGTGGATGTGCTGTTTCGCTCTGCTGCGGCTGACCGCGGCAGCCGCGTGATCGGCGTGATCCTCTCCGGGACCCGCGACGATGGCACGGCCGGCCTTGCAGCAATCAAGGCGCACGGCGGTGGGACGATCGTGCAGGATCCGGATGAGGCGCTCTATCCCGGAATGCCCGCGAGCGCGATCGCCAACGTCGCGGTCGACGCCGTTGCACCGTCACGCGAGATCGCAGGAGTGATCGTCGCCATGGTGAACGGGGCCGAGCCTCCAACTGATCCAGATGTCGGGGCTGCCGCGCAGGAGCGAGATCCGGGTGGGGGCGTGGTCTCGATCTGCCCTGACTGCGGCGGCGTGTTGACCGAGCACCTGGAGGCCGGAGTGCCGCAGTTGCGTTGCCGCGTTGGTCATCGGTACTCGTGGGAGAGTCTCGCAGATGCCCAGGCCAGGCAGGTCGAGGGGGCCTTGTGGAGCGCCGTCCGGGCACTCGAGGACCGCAGCGCGCTGCTCGAGCGAATGGCACAGCAGGCCGAAGCGAAGGGCGGGCTGTGGTCGGCGCGCCGTTTTCGCCACAAAGGGCATGACGCGCGCGAGCATGCAGAGCTTGTGCGCGGGTCGATCGCGCAGGCGGTTCGCAACAGCTTGCGACTCGTCGGCGAGGAGGGCCCCGAAGGCGGCGTCGACGCCGAGCGGTCCGCGTGATGGCGCAGACTCGGGGGACGACGGTTGAGACGCTGCTCGAGTTCGTCAAGGACACGCGCGGCTTTGACTTCATGGGGTACAAGCGCTCGAGTCTCGAGCGCCGGATCCGTAAGCGAATGGGAGAGCTCGAGATCGAGAGCTATGACGATTATCTCGACCACCTCCAGTTCAACTCCGGCGAGTTCGTCGAGCTCTTCAACACGATCCTCATCAACGTAACGAGGTTCTTCCGCGACCCGCCGGCGTGGGAGTACCTGGCGACCGATGTCGTGCCGCAGCTGGTCATCGCCCACCCGCCGGACACGCCGATTCGGGTCTGGTGCGCCGGCTGCGCCTCGGGCGAGGAGGCGTACACGGTAGCGATGGTGTTCGCGCGCGCGCTCGGCGATGACGCCTTCCGCAACCGAGTCAAGATCTACGCGACCGATGTCGACGAGGAGGCGCTCGATTACGCTCGGCATGGGTCCTATCTGCTGCGTCAGATGGAGGACGTCCCGTACGACGCGATCGAACGCTTCTTCGAGCGCGCCGACCAGCGCTATGTGTTCCGCAACGACCTGCGGCGCTGCGTGATCTTCGGGCGCAATGACCTCGTTCAAGACGCGCCGATCTCCCGGATCGACCTGCTCGTGTGCCGCAACACGCTCATGTACTTCACCGCCGACACCCAGTCGCAGATCCTGCGACGGTTCCATTTCGCGCTCGACGACAGCGGCGTGATGCTGCTGGGCAAGTCAGAGATGCTGATCAACCACACCACGTTGTTCACGCCGGCGAACCTCAAGTGGCGGGTGTTTCGCAAGGTGGTGCGCAGGGCGCTACGAGACCGGGTGCGGGCGCTCACCAACGACGCCGGGAACGGTGCGGCGTCGAGCATCACGGACAATCTCCGCGAGGCCGCGTTCGACCTTGGGCAGGCGGCACAGATCGTGCTCGATGCGAGCGGGGTAATGGTGATGGCCAACGACCGCGCGCGCCGCCTGTTCAGCCTGGGGGTGAACGACTTCGGCCGGCCGATCCAGGATCTCGAGCTTTCATACCGCCCGGTCGAGCTACGCAGTCATCTCGACTCGCTCGTGACCGACCTGCGTCCGGTCGACTTGCCGGCGGTGGGCTGGCGCTCGCGCGAGCAGGAGCACGTTCTTGATCTGCGGCTGGCCCCGCTGGTCGGCGACGGCATCCTGATCGGCACCTCAGTCACGTACCTCGACGTGACCGAGCCGCACAGGCTGCAGGAGGAGCTGACGAGCTCCAAGCGCGAGCTCGGCCAGGCTTACGAGGAGCTGCAATCGACCGTCGAGGAGCTCGAGACGACCAACGAGGAGCTGCAGTCGACCAACGAGGAGCTCGAGACGACCAACGAGGAGCTGCAGTCGACCAATGAGGAGCTCGAGACGATGAACGAAGAGCTCCAGTCCAGCAATGAGGAGCTTGAGACGATGAACGACGAGCTTCGTCACCGCACGCTCGAGCTCAACCAGATGAACATGTTCCTCGAGAAGATCCTGACCACGATCGGGCTGGCAGTTGCCGTCCTGGACCGTGATCAGCGCGTGCAGATATGGAACGGCACCGCGCGGGATCTGTGGGGGCTGAGCGCCGATGAAGCGGAGGACCGCCCATTGCTGGGGCTCGACATCGGCCTTCCCCTCGACCAGGTGAAGTCACCGCTGCGGGCGGTGCTGACGGGAGGGTCGTCAGGCGAGGAGATTGTCGTGGAGTCGACCAACCGACGCGGCAAGGTCTTTCAATGCCGGGTGAAGTTGCTGCCGCTCGGATACGGGTCTGACCACACCGTCTCGGGCGTGTTGGTGATGATGGAGCCGGTTGATCGCTGAGTGCGCCGGCCCGGGTTCAAAGCGGCTCCGCCCGGGCGGCGCGAGCCTGGATTCCCCGAGGCTCGTCCTTTCACAGCTCGCGACGCTCGAGGCTCGCCACGGCGGCGGTCAGGACGATCAACAGCCAGCACGCCACCCACACCAGGTAGGGCCAGGAAGGCGCTCCTTGAGCGTAGAACGGGTCTCCCTGTCCACCTTCGGCCAGGTGCTGGGCGATCAGCGAGGGTGGTTGGAGATAGTAGATCGCGGCGTGCCACAGCCCGTCGGTGGGCAGCACGAAGCGTCCGATCTGCCCCACGGTACGCAGCGCGCTGATGTTGAGCGTGGTGCCGAGGGTGCCAACGACTCCCGCCAGCCACCCGGCGCCGAAGACCGCGACGCCGATGACGCCCGCGGCGATAACCGGCATCTGCGTGCTCAAGAACAGCGCCAGCGTGAGCAGTAGCGCTCCCTCTGCGAACAGGTACACGGTGGCTAGGAGCGGGTTCGGTGCGACATAGCCGCTCGCCCAGTCAACGACCCCGAACTCGAGGACGCAGACGCCGGCGCCGTAGCCGGCGAGCAACGCCGCGAGTCCGAGCCACTTGCCCAGCAGCACCTCCATCCGCCGAACGGGGCGGGTCAGGACCGTCATCAGCACGCCGGATTCGATCTCCGAGGAGATCGACGGAGAGGCGATCGCGGATGCGCTCAGGGCGAGTACGAAGCTGAACATGAACATGAACAGGATCAGCGCCTGCGGGACCGCGAGGCGACTCTCGCCCGAGGTGAGAGTGTGGGTGTGGCTCAAGCGGTCAAAGCCCCACGCGCTGAGTCCGACGATCACGATCGTGATCGCTACGAAGGCGATCAGCAGACGTCGCCGCGCCGCTTCTCTGACTGTGAGTGCGGCGATTGCCAAGGCCGGATTCATCGCTCGCCCAACAGCTCGAGAAAGCGGCTTTCGAGACTCTCGTGCTCGGGGATCACGGCCTCGACTCGCCCGCCGACGGATACCAGCTCGTCGACGAGGTCCGCGGTCCGCGCCGGGTCGATGCCCTCGATCACGATCCATTCGCCGTGCCGGTGCCACTGACCGAACCGCCCCAGACCTGCCAACCAGCGCTCACCGAGCCCTCCGACCTTGAGTCGCACCCTGCTGTGGCGACCGAGCAGCTCGTCGAGGCTCCCGGTGGCGACGGTCGTCCCCTTGTCGATCACCGCCACGCGATCGCACACATGCTCGGCCTCTTCGAGCAGATGCGTGTTCAGGAACACGGTGGCACCCTGCGCGCGCAGGTCGCGAATGATCTGGCGCACGTCGTGGCGTCCGACGGGGTCCAGCGCGCTGGTCGGTTCATCGAGCACCACCAATCTCGGGGTCCCGAGCAGCGCCACGCCGAGCCCGAGCCGCTGCTGCATCCCCTTGGAGAAGGTGCCGACGCGGTCATCGCCTCGCTCCAGCAGACCGACGGTCTCCAGCGCCCTGCGCGTCTCGCGCTCCCACGTCGCCTTGGGCAGCGCCAGGAGTCGGCAATGCAGGCGCAGAACCTCTGTGGCGCTGAGCAGGGCTTGGAAGCGAAACAGCTCGGGGAGGTATCCGATCTGGCGCCTGGTCGCGCGATCCCCCAGCGGCGCCCCGAGCACGAGGGCCTCACCACCGGTCGGACGCGCCAGGCCGAGCAGCAGCTTGACGACCGTCGTCTTCCCCGCACCGTTTGGGCCCAGGAACCCGAACACCTCCCCCCGTCGCACCGTCAGCGACAGCGAGTTGACGGCGATCGTCGCACCGAAGCGCTTGCTCAGTGCCACGGCATGGATCGCCGGGGAGGCGGCTGGCGCGGTCGACGCGTTCCCGGCCGGAGAGCCCGGAGCCACAGACTGGCGGGCAGGCATGTGGGCGGCGGTACGGTCGCCCTCGTCGCCGGCGGTCCTCTCAGCCGAGTTGGTCGGCGACATTCAGCACATCTCGCGAATCGAGGATTCCCGCGACGGTATGGAGCAGTCCCCGGCCGTCCTCCCAGATCACCGCGGCGGCCGCGTTTGAGTAGTCGGCAAGGAGCACGCCGGGCCAGCCGGCGACCTGCACCGAGCGAACCGAGGCGCCGGGCGGGACTGGCACCGGCAGGGTCGTCCTCAAGTCACCGAGCAGGCGGACCTCCTCGGCAAGTTGCGGCGGGATGCCGGGCTGGCTGAGCAAGAACGCCTCGATCTGGGTCATGCTTGCGCCCTTGGCGACCGCCGTCGGCCGGCGCATCGTCGCGATGCCAAGCGTGGGCAGGTCGGTCTGGCTTGCAGAGCCGTACTCCGCGAGCACGGCCGGGCCCGCGTCGAGCGTCACCGAGCTCCCAGCGAGGCTCGCCGCGCTGGAGTTGAAGGTCACAGTCGCGCTCACGCGCGGTGCGACGAGGAACTGGTGGACAGCGCCCACTCCAGCTGGAAGGTGGGCGGGCAGTGGCACCGGGAAGCCGGCTTGCGCGCTGGCCTGCGCAAGCGACGTCGCCGGATGGGCCCGGTTCGAAGACCATTTGACGGTTCCGAACCGAAGCGTGCTGGTTGGCTCCGGTGCGGGGAAGCCTGTGCTCGTCTGGCTGTCGCCGAGTCCGATCAAGGCGGTGATCGCTTGCAGATCGCTTTGGCTGAGGGACAACGGCGCCACCCTGGTCGGCGCGAAGATCGTGGTCAAGCTTGCGGCTGCAGCTGTGCCCGCGACGACGATCCCGATCGCGCCGATCGCGAGCCCGGCGCGCAGCGACAAGCTCGGGAACCGCGGACGTCGCCAGGGGACGTGCGTTAGCCGGTCGGTTACCTCCTGCGAGCTGCGCTGCAGCTCACGCTGCAGCCGGGCCCAGGCGAGGTCCGCATCGGGTGTCCGCTGTAGCGCGTGCAGCAGCCGGGCGGCGCGCTCTGTGTCGCGGGCGATCTGCGCTCGCCGGGCGCTGCAGCGCGCGCAGTCGGCCACGTGGTAAGTGACTCTGTCGGGAACGGCCAGCGGCTCGTCATCAAGCCGCCGAAGCACCCCGTCAGGAATGTGTCTCATTGTCCATCTCCTTTCGAAGCGCGGACTCTGCCCTTCTGAGCAGCGTCCCGACCTGTCCAACCTTGACTCCGAGCGCCGCTGCGATCTCGGCGTAGCTCATGCCGGCGTGTCGCATCACCAGCACGGCAGCGCAGCGGCGCGGCAGACGACCCAGGACGCGGCGAAGCTCGGCTCGCGTCTCTCGCTCGAGGACCGTCTCCTCGGTGCTCGGCACGGGACGCACGGCGTACATCGCGAGCTGACGCTTGTCTCGGCGCCGGTCCCCGCGAAGCGCATTGAGCGCCGTGTGCACCGCTGCGACCCTGACCCATCCCGCAGCCTGCTGGTAGTCGCCAGGGAAGCGCCGGTAGGCGGCGATGAAAACGTCCTGCGCTACGTCTTGCGCCCCCTGCGAGTCGCCGAGCACGCTCTGCGCGAGGCGCACGACGACCCGGTAGTGGGCGCGAAAGAACAGCTCGAAGCCGGCCACGTCGGATCCGTCGACGGGGCACTGTGACCGCTCCTCATGTCGCGCCTGCAACCTCGTCACACCCGCTTAGCACCGCGGCAGCCCCGAATGTGACACGGTTCGCAGAAGCTAGCTACCGCTTTGTAAGCGGGGGGGGCGTCGGCCTCTGCCGCGCCGCTCCTGCTGGTGGCGGAAGTACCAGATCGTGACGACAATGCCGGTCCCCAGGACGACGATCCGCGCAGCGGTCGAGTCGGCGACGAAGATCGAGGTGGGGACGGTCAGGGCGAGCGCGATCTGTGTCGCGCCGTCGATCGTAAACGTCAGCCCGATGATCGCTGTCAGGATCGTGACCGCCCGCTTGCGGTCGACCTCCGCCAGCCTGGCCTCGATCTCTGCCCGCCGTTGCGGGTTGAGCTTCGCGACGTGCTCGGCGACCAATAGCAGGAGGGGGCGGCCGACCGCGACCGACGCGAGCGCGGCGATCCCGATCGTGCCGGTCACCGCGCCGCGGCGCAGCTTGAGCGCAAGCGGGTCCCCGCCCGTCAGCGCATAGGCTGCAAGTGCGATCGCCACGGTGACCGTTGACGCGACGCCGATCGGGGCGATCCGCCGGCGGACGACGGCGTTGATGAGCAGCCATGTCGCCGCGCCCGCCTCAGTGATGGCGAGTGCCCCGGTGGCCGAGCCAATCGCGGCTCGCAGGAGCAGGTAGGCGACCAGTGGCAGCAGGAGTCCGGCCAGGAGCCGGCTCACGGACAGCTGCGGTGGGCGACCGCTCATCACACGACCTCCTTCGGACGCACGAAGAAGCCCGCCACCTGGCGGTCGGCATCCAGCACCACGCGACCAATCCCATCCGCGCGATCGAGCGCGACCGGGATGTCGACGACGGTATAGCCGTCGCGAACCGACACGGCCGGGGTGCCGAGCACCTGGACCTCGCCGGCTTCGCGGCGCACCTTCTCGCGGACGTCGGTCAGCAGTTCGATCGAGCAAGCGTTCAACATCCGCTCGTCGAAGTTGGACCGCGCGTCGACGAAGCGGCCGTCGAGGAACGCCTGCAGCACGGGCACCGCGCGATCGACAGCACCCTCCACCGGGGCGACGAGGTCTCCGTCATCGGCCGCCGGGCGCTGACCGCCGCCGAAGCGCTGAAACGCAGCCTGCCGAGTGACGTGCAGCACGTTGCCGATCTCTGCCCACGTATGGCCGGCGGCTCGCGCCTGCTCGACGAGCGCGCGCAGGGTGTCTTCGACGATCATGGCCAGGCTCCGCGTCGCGGCGATCGCGCGCATCACCTGGTCCTGGGAGCCGACGTCCCCCCGCAGCACGTCGGCCACGAGCTGCGCGTTGGTCGCGAGCATCATCGCCATCACCTCGCGGTCGAGTTCGATCGGGGAGCGGGCTTCAACCATCGCCGTCAAGCTAGCCTTTACAAAGGGGCCTTGTCAAGGCGACATTTACAAATCACGTAGTCTCGTCTCAATCAACGCGCGTCCCCCCGAGACCGCGCAACATCGAAGCAAGGCGTTTCACCCCCGCGAAACCCAGCCTAATCAGCTAGGGCCGGCTGCGGTGACTGCGATCGATCGTGATCGTGTCGGTTGCGTCAGGCTTGTTGCGAGTCAGCCAGGCATCAGGGTCGTCGGCTAGCTCGCTGATCGACGTCGGCAGGCTTGCGTTCGCGAGGTCGGCGATCGTGACGTGCTCGAGCACGTTGCGGAGGTTCTTGCGGACTGCGATCCAGACGCGCGGCAACTGGCCGGCCTCGCCCGGATAGCGGGCGTCCTCGGGCTTGGCTCCGCGAACGCTTGCGAGTGGACCTTCGACGGCTCGGATCACGTCCGCGACGGTGATCTGCGCAGGGCCGCGGGCGAGTTGGTACCTGGCCTGCGGCCCGCGGACGCCGTGAACGAGGCCGGCGCTCCGCAGCTCGGTGAGGATGTGCTCGAGCAACTTCAGCGGAATTGCGTGCGTGGTCGCAATCCGCTCGGCGGAGATGGGCGCCTGGTCGGCCGCGCCGGCGAGTTCGATCGCGGCGCGTACGGCGTAGTCCGTCTTCGCCGAGATCCTCATCGTGGCGCCCTTAGCGAGGACGTTTGGACGGACGCGGAGCAGTTCGACGATCTGAGCAACCGCTTCGGGCACGCTCGTGGCGGTGGTGTCGACTCTGAGCTCCGGACGTTCGGGCGGCTCGTAGGGGGCATCGACGCCGGTGAAGCCCTTGATCTCACCGGCGCGGGCGCGCGCATAGAGGCCCTTGGGGTCGCGTCGCTCGCATTCGTGCACGGGGGTGTCGATGAATACTTCGATGAACGGCAGGTTGGCTTGCTCATGGGCCTTGCGTAGGTGCTCGCGGTCGGCCGCCAGCGGCGAGATCAGTGATAGGACCGCGATCGTGCCGGAGTCGGCGAGTAGACGCGCGACCTGCCCGACGCGGCAGATGTGCTCGCTGCGGTCGCCGGGCGAAAACCCGAGGTCTTCGGAGAGTCCGTGCCGGATGTTGTCGCCGTCGAGTAGATAGGCCGACTGGCCGCTGTCGACCAGGCGGCGTTCGAGCGCGACGGCGGTCGTCGACTTGCCCGAGGCCGGTAAGCCGGTCAGCAGCACGGTCCCTCCGCGCTGGTCGATCGCCAGCCAGCGCTCGTCGCGGTCAAGCGCCGAGGGGTGCCAGGTGACGTCGCGGCGGGCCGCGCGGCCCGGCTCGATCGCGCGCGCGGCTGCGATCACGCCCGCGGCGACCGTGTCGTTGCTGGTCTCGTCGATCAGGATGAACGCGCCGGTCCCGCGATTGATCGAATATGGGTCTGCGAGCACCGCCGAGCTGGTGCGCAGCGTCACTTGGCCGATGTCGTTGAGCGCCAGTGAGGTCGGATCGGGTTGGCGCTCCAACGTCTCCGGGTCGGTCCGCTCGGCGATCGTCTGCACGGTCGCGCGCACGGTGCGGGTGGTGTGCTTGAGCGCGTAGCGTCTTCCCGGGTGCAGCGGCTCGTCGCTCATCCAGCAGATCGTGCAATCGAGCTCACGGGCACTCGGGGGCCGGTCGGCGGCGCTGACCAGCATGTCGCCGCGGGCGACGTCGAGCTGGTCCGCCAGCCTGAACGTAATCGACATCGGAGGCACTGCCTCCGATGCGCCGCGATCAAGTGTGTCGAGATCGGTGATCGTCGTCGAGACGCCGGAGGGCAAGACGAGCACTTCGTCTCCAACTCGCAGCGTGCCGCCGAGCATGCGTCCGGTGTAGAGCCGCGCGTCGCCGTCGCGCGCTCGGCCGACCCACTGAATCGGCAGGCGCAGGCGCCACAGGTCGCGATCCGCTTGGATGTCGAGCTCTTCCAAGTACTCCAACAGCGTTGGACCGGCGTAGAACGGAGTGTGGCTCGAGCGCGACGCGACGTTGTCGCCGAGCAGGGCGCTGATCGGGAGCACCTGTAGGTCCGGAATGCCCAACCGCCGGGCGAGGTCGTGGACCTGTTGCGCGATCTCCTCGAAGCGCCGCCAATCCCAGCCCACCAGGTCCATCTTGTTCACGCACACCCCCATGTGCTCAATCCCAAGCAGCGCAGCGATGTGGGCGTGGCGGCGGGTCTGTGTAACGACGCCGCGGCGCGCGTCGATCACCACCACTGCTACGTCGGCGGTCGATGCGCCCGTGAACATGTTGCGCGTATAGCGCTCGTGTCCCGGCGTATCAGCAAGGATGAACGAGCGCCGCTGCGTGGAGAAGTATCGATACGCGACGTCGATCGTGATCCCCTGCTCCCGTTCGGCGCGCAGGCCGTCGGTGATCGCGGCGAGGTCGGGCTTGCCGGGCTCGCTCGCGACGGCGTCGAGGTGATCGCTCATCAGCGCGCCCGTGTCAAGCAGCAGGCGGCCGATCAACGTGCTCTTGCCATCGTCAACCGAGCCGGCGGTCGCCAGGCGCAGCAACTCGCGCTGCCCCACCAATTGCGTCGTCGACATTAGAAGTAGCCCTCGCGCTTTCGATCTTCCATTGCGGCGTCTGAGGTCCGGTCATCAGCCCTGGTCTCGCCGCGCTCAGAAACGGTTGCCGCC
>JBEKRJ010000051.1:0-13123 GCA_049518835.1 Solirubrobacteraceae bacterium | reverse complement strand
CTCGACGACACCGCGTTTCTGACCTATACGTCGGGCACGACCGGGCCCGCGAAGGGCGCGATGAACAGCCACGGCAACGTCGTCTTCAACGCCCAGACGTATCGCGAGTGGGTCGGGCTCAGCGACGAGGACGTGTGCTTCGGCGTCGCGCCGTTCTTCCACATCACCGGCCTGATCGGACATCTCGCCGTCGGCCTGCTGGCCGGGATGCCGATCGTGATGACTTACCGCTTCGACGCGGCCGCGACGCTCGAGCTGATCGAGCGCCACGGCGTGACGTTCACGGTCGGGTCGATCACCGTGTTCATCGCGCTGATGAACAGCGCCGGCGCCGAGCAGCGCGACCTGTCGAAGTTCAACAAGCTGGTGAGCGGCGGCGCGCCGATCGCGCCCGCGACGGTCGAGGCGTGGGAGCGCAAGTTCGGCGGCTACATCCACAACATCTACGGGCTGACCGAGACCAGCTCGCCGTCGCACTGCGTCCCGATCGGCACGCGCGCGCCGGTGGACCCGGACTCGGGCGCGCTGTCGGTCGGCGTCCCGGTCTTCAACACGATCGTTCGCGTCGTCGACGACGAGCGCCGCGAGCTGCCCGCCAACGAGATCGGCGAGTTCGTCACCTCCGGTCCGCAGGTCGTCTCGGGCTATTGGTGCGAGCCCGAGGAGACCGAGCACGCGATCCCCGGCGGTCGGCTGCACACCGGCGACGTCGGCTTCATGGACGACGACGGCTGGTTCTACCTGGTCGACCGCAAGAAGGACCAGATCAACGTCTCGGGCTACAAGGTCTGGCCGCGCGACGTCGAGGACGCGCTGTACGGGCACGACGCGGTGCGGGAGGTCGCGGTCGTCGGCGTGCCGGACGAGTACCGCGGCGAGACGGTCAAGGCGTTCGTCAGCCTCAAGCCGGGCGAATCGGTGACGGCCGAGGATCTGATCGCGTTCTGCAAGGAGCGGATGGCGGCGTACAAGTACCCGCGGATGGTCGAGTTCGTCGAGGAGCTGCCCAAGACCGCGAGCGGCAAGATCCTCCGGCGCGAGCTGCGCGCCCGCGAGGCCGCCCGCGCCGGGGCCTGACCGCCGCAACAGCGACTGACTGACCTGACAACGACCGCGCCGGCGGCGGTCCGGGCCTTCACCGGGCCGGCGGCGGCCCGGGACGAGACCGCCGGCGAGATCGACGATCGTACGATCGACCCTCCGCAACGGTCCCGCTGGCCTGCCGCCGGCCGATCCTCTTCATATGCCACGGATCGGCGACGGCTGCGACACCCCAAGGGCGGGCCGGGCTGGCCGGGCGTTGGCGGCGCCCTGGTTGGTGTTCGCGATCGTTGGGCTGCTCATCAGCGCGGCCTACTTCCTCACGCCCGGGGCGGCCGCCGCAGGTGTCTACGACGCCGTGACGCTCGCGCCCGTCGGCGCGATCGCGATCGGCATCCGCCGCAACCGCCCCGCGCGCGTCCGGCCGTGGATCCTGTTGGCCTGGGGGCTCGCGCTGGCCAGCGCCGGGGACGCCTACCTCACCTATCACCAGCTCGTGTTCGGCACGCAGCCGTTCCCGTCGGCCGCCGATGCCTTATTCCTCGCCGGCGACCTGGTGCTGATCGCGGCGATGCTGGCGCTGATTCGCAGCCACTCGCGCGGCGCCGACTGGGCCGCGCTGATCGATGCGCTGATCATCGCGATCGGGATCGGGATCCTGGCGTGGGCGTTCTGGATCGTGCGCTACGCGCGCGACCCGACGCTGTCGCTGCTGCCAAAGGCGATCTCGCTCGCCTACCCGCTGCTGGACGTGGTGCTGCTGGCGACGCTCGCGCGGCTGGCGCTCGGGCCGGGGGGCAAGGCGGTTGCAATGCGCCTGCTGGGCGTCAGCGTGCTCGTGCTGCTCGGCGCGGATGTGGCGTTCGGGCTCACGACGCTCGACGGCAGTTACTACCCCGGCTGCGCGGTGGACGGCGGCTTCCTGCTGGCGGCGGTGCTGTTCGGCACCGCGGCGCTGCACCCCTCGATGCGGATGCTGTCGACGCCCGCACCGGAACGAGAGCTGACGCTGACGCGCACGCGCCTGGTCACGCTGGCCGTGTCGGCGCTGATCGGCCCGGTCGTGCTCGGCATCAAGTCGCTCAACGGCAGCCTCGTGGACGGACGCATCCTGCGCGTCGCGGCGCTGGTCGTGTTCCTGCTGGTGCTGGCGCGGATGTGGGGGCTGGTGCGCAAGCTCGCCGAGACCGCGGCCAACAGCGCGCTGGCGACGGCGCGCGAGCAGACTTTGCGCCAGGCCGCCGCGGCGCTCGTCGGCGCCCATGACGACCAGTCGGTGCTCGCGGTCGCGTGCGAGGCGATCGCCGCGGTCGTGCACGAGGGCGAGGGCACCGACATCACCGCCTGGTCGGTGGCCGCCGGCCTGATCACCGCGACCGCCGGCGTGCTGCATCGCGATCCCGCGGCGCCGGCGGCCCGCTTGCTGTTCAAAGCGCTGCCCGAGCGGGTCCGCGCGCAGCTGCTGACGGGACGGATGGTGCAACTGCGCCCACCCGGAGGCCCGCTGCGGGCGGCGCTCGGATTCGAGGCCGACAACCGGGTTGGGCTCGCCGTGCCGGTGCTGGTCGGCGGGACGCTGACGGCGGTGTTCACGATCCGTAGCCAGCGGCCGCTGCGCGAGGAGGTCAAAGGCAGCGTGCTGACGCTGCGCGACCAGTCCGCGGTCGCGCTCGAGACCGCGCAGCTGTCGGCTGACCTGCACCGCCGCAGCGCCGAGCGGCGCTTCGCCGCGCTGATCGAGCATTCCTCGGACGTGATCACGATCCTCGACGAAAGGGCGGTGATCACCTACCAGACGCCGTCGGCCGGGCAGGAGCTCGGTTACGGCCGCGGCGCGCTGACCGCCACCAAGCTAATCGATCTCGTGCATCCTGACGATCGCGCGCGCGCCGGGGAGTTCCTTTCCCAGCTGTCTGACCAGCGCGGCGCCTGCGCGCCGGTCGAGTGGCGGATGCGCACCCGCGAGGGCGGCTGGCGGTTGTTCGAAAACGCCGGCAATAACCTCCGTCACGACCCCGACGTCGCCGGCGTCGTGATCGACAGCCGCGATGTCACCGAGCGCAAGCGCCTCGAGGCACAGCTCGAGCATCAGGCGCTGCACGACGACCTGACCGGCCTTGCCAACCGAGCGCTGTTCAGGGATCGCACCGAGCACGCGCTCGCCCGCCTGCAGGATCAATCGCAGCATCACGCGGTCCTGTTGCTCGACCTCGACAACTTCAAGGCGATCAACGACAGCATCGGCGACAGCGCCGGCGATCAGCTGCTGCTCGAGGTCGCGCGGCGGCTGCGATCCTGCTGCCGGCGCGGCGATACCGCCAGCCGGCTGGGCGCGGATGAGTTCGCGGTGCTGCTGGAGGACGTCGAAGACGCCGGCGAGGCGGTTGGCGTCGCCGAGCGCATCAGCGCGGCGCTGCACGACCCGCCGCTGATCATCGGCGGCCGCGAGACGTTCGTCACCGCGAGCATCGGCCTCGCCGTCAAGGCCGACGCCGGCGAGGTGGACGAGATCATCCGCAACGCGGACATCGCGATGTACCTCGCCAAGCGTCTCGGCAAGGCCAGGATCGAGTTGTTCACCCCGGGGATGCAGGCCGACGCGCTGGAGGCGCTCGAGCTCGAGTCCGACCTGCGCCGGGCGCTCGAGCGCCAGCAGTTCTATCTCCAATACCAGCCGATCGTCGAGCTCGAGCGCGGCCACATCACCGGCGTCGAGGCGCTGATCCGCTGGCGGCACCCGAGCCGCGGGATCGTCGCGCCGCTCGAGTTCATCCCCGCCGCCGAGCGAACCGGCCTGATCGTCCCGATCGGACGCTGGGTGCTGCAGGAAGCGTGCCGGCAGGCGCGCGACTGGGAGCAGGCCTATCCGAACGCCCCGTTGATCATGAACGTCAACCTGTCCGCTCGCCAGTTGCATGATCCGAGGCTGATCGAGGACGTCGCGGCGGCGCTTCAGTCGTCGGGGTGCGAGCCCCGGCGGCTGACGCTCGAGATCACCGAGTCCGTGATGATGCAGGACACCGACACCACGATCGCGCGGCTCAACGAGCTGACCGCGCTCGGCGTCGGGCTCGCAGTCGACGACTTCGGCACCGGCTACTCGTCGCTGAGCTATCTGCGGCGCTTCCCGGTCGGCGTGCTGAAGGTCGACAAGTCGTTCGTCGACGACGTCGTCGCCAGCTCGGGCGTCTCAGCACTGACCGAGGGCATCGTCTCGCTGGCGCGCGCGCTGCACCTCGACGTGATCGCCGAGGGCATCGAGACCGTCGAGCAGGCCGAGCACCTGCGGATGATGAACTGCCGGCTCGGCCAGGGGTACCACTTCGCCAAGCCGATCGACTCCCAGGACCTCGGGCGGCTGCTGGGCGATCAGCGAGCGGCTGACCAGCGCCCCGCCGGCGAGCCCGCGCTGGCCGTCGACTGATCGGCGCCGCGGCCGATCGCGGCGGGCTCGCCGTGGTAGCGGCCCTGCCCGTAGTCGACGCCGAGGCGGGTCAGTAGGCGAACGGTGTCAGGGTCGGTGACCGACTCGGCGATCGTCTGCTTGCCCAGCCCGCGGGCGATCCCGACGACGGCCTCGATCACGAGCCGGTCGGTGCGCGAGCGCACGCAGTTGCGGATGAACTCGCCGTCGATCTTGAGAAAGTCGAACGGCAGGTGCTTGAGGTAGTAGAAAGAGCCGAAGCCGGCGCCGAAGTCATCGAGCGCGAGCCGACAGCCGAGCGCCGCCACGCGCTCGCCGAACCGCCGCGCGTGGGTGATGTGGCGCACGGCGGCCGTCTCGGTGATCTCGAACGTCAGCTGCGTCGCGACGCCCGTCGCGCCGAGCTCGGCCTCGACCACCTCCAGCAGTCGCGGATCGGCAAGCGAGCGGCCCGACAGGTTGATGTGCAAGGGGAGGCACTCCGGGCGCCCGTCGTCGCGCGCCAGCATCCGGATCGCGTTCTGAGCGACCCAACTGTCGATCTCGGCGATCATGTCAAGGCGCTCGGCGATGTACAGAAACGCCCCGGGCGGGATCAGGTCGCCGTGCTCGTCGGCCATCCGTAGCAGCAGCTCCAGCCGGGAGGCGGCGCCGGTGCGGTAGTCGATGATCGGCTGCCCGAGCAGGCGAAAGCGCCGCTCCTCGAGCGCGGTCTGGATCTGCTCGACCCAGCTCAGCCGGCGCTTGATCCGCACCTGGTTGTGCTCGACGGTGCGGTACACCACGACCTGGTTGCGCCCGGCCTCCTTGGCGTCGTACATCGCGAGGTCGGCGTTGACGAGCACCTCCTCGCCCGACAGCTCCGATTCGAACGTGGCGATGCCGATGCTGGCCGTGATCTCCCGCGCACGCAGGCCGACGACCGTGATCGGCTCGTCGGCGAACGCTTTCAGCAGCTGATGCGCGACCTGCTCGGCGGCGGCTGCGTCGGCGGTCGGGAGCAGGATCGCAAACTCATCGCCGCCGAGCCGGGCGAGCACGTCGCTCTCGCGCAGCCGTCCCGCGAGCATCTGCGCCGCCCGCACGATCACCTCGTCGCCCGCCTGATGCCCGAGCGTGTCGTTGACGTACTTGAGGTGATCGAGGTCGAGCATCAGCAGCGCCCCGCCGGCGCCGTAGCGGCTGACCCGCGCCGCCTGCGACTCGAGCGCACGTCCGAAGCTGCGCCGGTTGAGCAGCCCGGTGAGCGCGTCGTGGTCGGCGAGGTCCTGGAGCTTGTGCTCGTAGTGCTTGCGCTCGGTGATGTCCAGAACCTGGGCGAGGAACCGGACCGGCCTGCCATCGCGAGCGCTGATCAGCGTCACTTGGATCGCCACCCACACGTCGCGACCGGATGCGTGGACGATTCGCGCCTCACGCGCATACGGCGGCTGCTGACGCTCGCTCAGCCCGGCCAGTTCGAGCGCGATCGCGCCCCCATCCTCGGGTTCTAGGAGCTCGTCGAAGCGCTTGGCCTCGAGCTCGCCGGCGCCGTAGCCGCTGATCTCGCATAGCGCGACGTTGACCTTGCTCAAGCGGCCGTCGAGCTCGAGCAGCGCCATCCCGATCGGGGCCTCCTCGAACGCGGTGCGAAAGCGCTCCTCGGCCTCGGCCAGCGCCCCTGCAGCGCGCCGGCGCTCGCCGATGTCGCGCGCGACCGCCGAGGCGCCGACGACGGTTCCGTCCGGCGCGCGGATCGGCGAGACCGTCACCGAGACGTCGATCGCGCGTCCGTCGTGGCGCCGGCGCACGGTCTCGAAGTGGTCGACGCGCGAGCCGTCGGCGACGCGCGCGAGGATCTCGGCCAGTTGCCGGCGCTCGCGCTCACCCGGGCACAGCATCGACATGTGTCGCCCGAGGGCCTCGTCGGCCCGGTAGCCGTAGATCCGCTCGGCCGCGGGGTTCCAGCTCGTGATCGTCCCGTCGAGCGTCTGCCCGACGATCGCGTCGTCGGACGACTCGACGATCGCCGCCAGGCGCGCGATCGCGTCCTGCGCCCCTTCCCATGTGCGTGCTGGCGACGTGGTGCTCTCCAATGGCCGTGCTCTACGACCCTCCTCGCATCGGCACGAACTGCTGTCAGCGTCACCGTAGGCAGCACGGATCGACGACCGTTTGATCGGGGGCCGCCGACGGCGAGGCCCGCTACGCCCGCGGGCGCGCCGCGGGCCGCCGCGCGATCAGCACGTTGCACTGCGCGTTGTGCGCCACCGCGCTCCAGATGCTCGACGACGGCGCCCGTTCGCCGGCGTCCGGTGGCGGCGCCCCGAGCACGATCATGCCGGCGCGCTCGCGCAGCGCGGTGTAGAGGATCGACAGCGACGGGTCGCCGCGCTGCATGCGCACGGCGACGTTCACGCCGCGCGTCTGCAGGCCGCGCTGCGCGTCTGCCACGATCGCCTCGATCGCCGCGCGGTCGTCGAGCAACGGCCGGTATGCGGCGACCAGGTGCACGCCGAGCCCGAGCGCCGACGCGAGCTCGCCGGCCGTTTGGGCCGCGAACGCCGAGTGCTCGGACGCCTCGATCCCGACGACGATCGTGCGCCCGAACCCGCTCGGCGGCGGCACGTTTCGCAGCAGCAGCTCCCACAATCCGCGTGCCGGCTCCAGCACCCCCGACGCGACCGTCGCGAGCAGCTCGTGCAGCACCGAGCGCGCGCGGCTCGGCTCGGACAGGTCGACCGTCAGCTCGACCTCGGGGCCAGACTGCTCGAGCGCCATGCTGCCGAGCCGCGCCAGTGCCACGATCGCGGCCGTGTTCTCGGCCAGCACCGGTGCGATGAAGCGCTGGATGCCCTCCTCCCGGGCTCGCTGCGCGAGCGCGTCGAGCAGCTGGCCGGCGACGCCGCGGCGCTGCCACTCGTCGGCGACGACGACCGCCGGCTCGGCTGTGTCGGCGTCGATCCGGATGAAGCGCGCGACGCCGATCCCCTCGCCGGTCGACTCGTGCACGGCCACGAGCGCCTCGTGATCGCGATGGTCGACCTGCGTCAGGTAGTCCAGCTGACGCGCGCTGAGCGCCGCGACCGGGGTGAAGAAGCGCCGGTAGCGCGACTCGGGGCTGAGTCGCTCAAAGCCCGCTGCGAGCGCGTCGCGGTCGTCGGGCGAGATCGGCCGGATCCCGATCCGGGTGCCGTCGCTGAGCTGTACGGGAGCGCGACCGATGCCGGATTGTAAGCGGCTCGGTTGCCCGGCCACCCCGGCCACCCCGGACGCCGCGTTCACGCCACTTTACGCCGCGCGGCGACGCCCGGGCGCTGAAGTTCGAGCGCCGGCGGTCGATCACCCCAGAGACTCCAGTCGCCGACCAAGGACGTGCAGCAATGACGTGGTACCGCAACTTGTCGCTGGCCAAGAAGCTCTACGGCGGGTTCGGGATCGTGCTTGCCCTGCTGGTCGTGACCGTGGTCGTCTCCGATCTGGGGATGCTGCAGCTGCGTTCGTCCGCCCATGCGCTGGTCGCGACCGAGCTGACGCAGACCGACGCGGCCGCCAACGTGCGCGCGGCCGCCAACGACATGCACTTCTCCCAGAGCGAGTACGTGATGGACAACGGCGCCAGCCGCGCGAGCTTCCTCGACGACCGCTCGACCTTTGAGCAGGCGCTCGCCCGGATGCGAACGCTCGTGCGCAGCCGCGACGAGCACCACGACATCGGCGAGCTCGCGGCCGCTTATGCGCAGTTCGAGGCGATCGACGCGAGGATCTGGGCCGCTGTCTCCCAGCACCGCCGCGACGCGGCGATGTCGCTCGTCGAGGGGTCGGGCAACAACGCCGCAGACGCGATCGCCGCCGCGGCAGACGCGCTGCAAAACGACGATCGTCAGGAGGCGGCGGCCCTGATGCGCGGCTTCGACGCGACCGTCGACTCGCAGCGGGGGTTCGGGATCGGGCTTGCGCTCGCGGCGCTAGCGCTCGGGCTAGGGATCGCGTTTGCGATCACGCGGACTGTCAGGCAAGCCGTCGTGCTGATCCGCGGTCAGGGTCACAAGATCGCCGAGGGGGGCGCGGTGCTGCTGCGCGAGGGCCTCGACGCGTTCGCCGCCGGCGACCTCACGCACCGGCTGAACCCCTCGACGGAGCGGTTGCCTGAGCGCTCCCGCGACGAGCTCGGGATGATCATCAAGGACCTCAACCTGCTGCGCGAGCGGCTGCTGGGCGCCGAGCTTGCCTACAACGACACCGCCGATCACCTGCACGGGCTGGTCGCGGCGATCTCGGGCAACGCGGCCTCGGTCAGCGCCGCGTCCGAGCAGATGGCCGCCACCTCACAGCAGGCCGGCGCCGCCGTGACCGAGATCGCGACCTCGATCGGCGAGGTCGCGCGCGGCTCCGAGCGCACGGTGACGGTGATGGAGCTCGCCTGTGCCAACGCCCGCAACGCTGCCGAAGCGGTCGGCGGCCGGATGGACGATGTCCACGCGGCGGCGCGGTTGGCCGGCGACGCGCGCGCGGTCACCGAGCGCGGAATCGTGGCTGTGACCGAGGCGACGACGGCGATGGACGCGGTGCGCGATTCCTCGGCTGCGGTCGCGGCGGCGATCGGCGAGCTGTCGGCCAAGTCCCAGCAGATCGGCTCGATCGTGCAGACGATCACGGGGATCGCCGAGCAGACCAACCTGCTCGCGCTCAACGCGGCGATCGAGGCCGCGCGCGCCGGCGAGCGCGGCCGCGGCTTCGCGGTCGTCGCCGAAGAGGTCCGCAAGCTGGCCGAGGAGTCACAGCGCGCCGCCGAGGAGATCAGCGCCCTGAACGAGCACGTGCAGCGCGAGACCGAGCACGCCGTCGGCGTCGTGCAGGCCGGCAGCCAGCGCACCGACGCCGGTGCCGACACGGTCGAGCACGCGCGCGAGGCGTTCGCGACGATCGGCGAGGTCGTCGCCGAGATCACCTCCCGGGTCGAGCGGATCACGAGCTTCGCCGAGGGGGTCGGATCGGATGCCAGCAAGCGCGCCGAGGTCACCTCCGAGGTGGCGCTGCTGGCCGAGCAGTCGGCCGCGTCGGCGCAGCAGGTGACCGCCGCGACCGAGCAGACGTCGGCCTCCGCGCACCAGATCGCGGCCTCGGCGCAGGAGCTCGCCGGCAACGCCGAGGCGCTCAACACGCTCGTGGCGCAATTCAAGGTCTAGCGCCGCACGGCCCCGGCCGTGCTATACAGCGATGGCGTGAGCGTTCCCGGGAGTCAGCTGGGCGCATCGTCCATCACCACGCTTGACGGCACGGTTGTCGCGGCGCGTGAGCTCGTGCGCCGCTACGGCGAGGGCTCGACCGCCGTCGAGGCGCTGCGCGGCGTTTCGCTCGATGTCGCCAAGGGCGCCCTGATCGCGGTCATGGGCCCGTCGGGTTCGGGCAAGTCGACCCTGATGCATACGCTTGCCGGCCTCGACAAGCCGACCAGCGGCACGGTTACGATCGCCGGCACGGAGGTCACCGGCCTCGACGACGCGCGCATGACGGCCCTGCGTCGGGAGCACATCGGGTTCGTGTTCCAGTTCTTCAACCTGCTGCCGATGCTCAGCGCCGAGGAGAACGTGGTGCTGCCGCTGTCGATCGCCGGCGAGAAGCCCGACCCGGCGTGGCTGGAGGAGCTGCTGACCAAGACCGGGCTCGCGCAGCGGCGCACGCACCGCCCCTCCGAGCTGTCAGGCGGACAGCAGCAGCGCGTCGCGATCGCGCGCGCGCTCGTCACGCGGCCGACGATCCTGTTCGCCGACGAGCCGACGGGGAACCTCGACTCCAAGACCGGCGGCGAGATCCTCGAGCTGCTGCGCGCCTCCTGCCGCGACTACGGGCAGACGATCGTGATGGTGACCCACGAGGCGCGGGCCGCCTCGATCGCCGACCGGATCCTGTTCCTCGCCGACGGGCTGATCGTCAAGGAGCTCACCGACGCGACCCCGGCCACCGTGTTCGAGGTGATGAGCACGCTGCAATGAACCGCGTCGCGCTCAAGGGCCTGCTGCGCCGCAAGCTGCGCGCCAGCCTGACCGCGATCGCGATCGTGATCGGGGTGGCGATGGTGAGCGGCACGTTCGTGCTCACCGACACGATCAAGTCGGCGTTTGCGACCGTCTTCCAGCAGGTCTACAAGAACTCCGATGCGGTCGTCAGCGGCAAGAGCGCGATCACCAGCAACGACAACAACAACGGCGGCGGGTCGCAGACGCCGTCGCTGCCCGCATCGCTGCTGACGCGGATCCAGGCGCTGCCGCAGGTCGCGCTCGCTGCCGGCGGCGTCTCCGACACCGCGCAGCTCGTCGGCCACAACGGCAAGGTGATCTCGCGCGGCGGCGCGCCGGGGCTCGCGTTCAGCCACACCACCGCGGGCACGCGCTTCAACCCGCTGACGCTCGTCAAGGGCACGTGGCCGACGGCCGCCAACCAGGTCGCGATCGACGCCGAGACCGCGAGCAAGGACAGCTACGCGCCCGGCGAGGAGATCGGCGTGATCGCCCGCGGCCCGGTGCAACGGTTCGAGATCGTCGGCACCGTCAAGTTCGCGAGCGTCTCCTCGCTCGGCGGCGCGACGCTCGCGATCTTCACCCTGCCCGAAGCCCAGGCGCTGTTCAACAAGCAGGGCAAGCTCGACACGATCAACGTCGAGGCCAGGAGCACCACCTCGCCGGCGCAGCTGGTGAAGGCGATCCGCCCGCTGCTGCCACCCGACAGCCAGGTCAAGACCGGCGCCGCGCAGGCCCAGCAGCAGACCAACAACACGAGTGGCTTCCTCAGCATCTTCGAGGACTTCCTGCTCGCGTTCGGCGGGATCGCGCTGTTCGTCGGTAGCTTCGTGATCGCCAACACGCTGTCGATCACGATCGCGCAGCGCACGCGCGAGCTCGCGACGCTGCGCGCGCTCGGCGCGTCACGCAAGCAGGTGCTGGGCTCGGTGATGCTCGAGGCGCTGGTGATCGGGCTGCTTGCGTCGATCGTCGGCCTGTTCCTCGGCCTGCTGCTGGCGAAGGGCCTCAACTCGCTGCTGGTCTCGTTCGGGATCGACCTCCCGCACACCGGGACCGTATTCAAGACGCGCACGGTCGTCGTGTCGCTGCTGGTCGGGGTCGTGATCACGCTGATCGCGGCGCTGCGCCCCGCGCTGCGCTCGACGCGCGTGCCGCCGATCGCGGCGGTCCGCGAGGGGGCGATGCTGCCGCCGTCGCGGTTCGCGCGCTTCGGCCTCGCCGCGGCGATCGGGACGATCGCGGTTGCGGTCGCGCTGATGCTGATCGGCCTGTTCGTCTCGGGCCTGTCAACCGGCGTGCGCCTGCTGTCGCTCGGGATCGGCGCCGCGGGGCTGTTCATCGGCGTGTCGATCCTGGCGCCGACGCTCGTCCCGCCGGCGGTGCGCGTGCTCGGCTGGCCGGCGACCAAGCTGGGTGGTTCGGCCGGAGCGCTGGCGCGCTCGAACTCGTCGCGCAACCCGTCGCGGACAGCGTCGACGGCGTCGGCGCTGATGATCGGGTTGGCGCTGGTGACGTTCGTCGGCGTGCTCGCCGCCGGCCTGCGGTCGCGCTTCGAGACCGCCGTTAACAAGGTGTTCGTCGCCAACTACGCGGTCACCGCCACCAACAACTTCAGCCCGATCAGCATCGCCTCGGAGAACGCGCTGCGTGGCGTTCCGGGGGTGCTCGTCGTCTCCGGTGTGCGAGCCGGCGACGGCAAGGCGTTCGGCTCGCACATCGCGGTCACGGGGGTGGCGCCCGACGTCGGCCAGACGATCGACATCTCGTGGAAGGTCGGCGGGCCCCAGACGCCGGCGTCGCTGGGCGACAACGGCGCATTCGTCGACAGCGACTACGCGTCGAGCAACAAGCTGCACGTCGGCTCGCCGATGACGTTCGAGACCCCGAGCGGGAAGTTCGTGCCGCTGGTCGTGCGCGGGATCTATTCGCCGCCGAAGGGCGCCGCCGAGTTCGGCGACGTGACGATCTCGACGACGCTGTTCGACTCGCTGTACCAGAGCCCCCAGAACGTCTACACGCTGCTCAACGTGCAGGGCGGGGTGTCGGCCGCCAACACCGCCAAGCTCAATTCGGCGCTGAGCGGGTTCCCGGACGCCAAGCTGCAGACCAAGTCGCAGTTTGAGTCAAACCAGCTGTCGGGCCTCACCACGCTGCTGAACCTGCTGTACGTGCTCCTGTCGCTGTCGATCGTGATCAGCCTGTTCGGGATCGTCAACACGCTCGTGCTGACCGTGTTCGAGCGCACGCGCGAGCTCGGGATGCTGCGCGCGGTCGGGATGAGCCGCCGCCAGGTGCGGCGCATGATCCGCCACGAGAGCGTGATCACCGCGCTGCTGGGGGCGCTGTTCGGGATCCCGCTGGGGGTCGTGCTGGCGCTGATGGTGGGCGTCGCGATCGGCTACCCGGCGGTCACGATTCCCGTCGGCACGATCATCGTGTTCGTGGTCGCGGCGGTGATCGCGGGCCTGATCGCGGCGATCTTCCCCGCCCGGCGAGCGGGGCGGCTGAACGTGCTCGAGGCGCTGCAGTACGAGTAAGGGCCCGCGGAGGAATTAGTGGGGGAATTTGGCGAGTGGCTGGGCGTGGCTGGCGCCGCCGGCTCGCCCCGATATTGCTGGTGGCAAGTGAGGGCGAGCCGGTGGCGCCAGGCGCGTCC
>JBEKRJ010000050.1:0-13128 GCA_049518835.1 Solirubrobacteraceae bacterium | reverse complement strand
CGAACGGAGTTACCATCGCGGCCAGGATCGCAAGATCGCACCGAGGTGAGTCGCCGCGCGATCATCCCACCCGTCCGGCGTGGAGTGCGATGCGATCGCGGCGGGTGGTGCGTGAGCCATGCCGGCGCGACCAGGATCCGCTGGCCGAGCGCCAGCGTCGGCAGCATCGACCAGGTCGAACCTGTCGCGGTGTGAGCTGCGACCTTTCAGCCGCCAGCTTCGAGGTGCGGTGTACTGATGTCGACCAAGTCGCCGATGATCTCGAAGTCGCTGACGTCCTCGGTCATCAACGCGACCCCGTGGACATTGGCAGTCGCGGCGATCACGAGATCGATCGCGCGCCGGCGGGGCTGGCCGCCGCGGTTGGCGACGGCTGCGGCGAGCCGGCCCCACTCGCGCGCAACCGGAGCGGTGACAGGCAGCGCGTCAAAGGTCGACTCGACCGCTCCGAGTCGTTGCGTGCGTCGCGCGCGCTCATCTGCGCCCAGTGCGACCTGGACCCCGAAATGCAGCTCGGCGAGCGACGCAACGCTGATCGCTGCTTCAACGCCCGTGGGTGCCGAGTCGCCAATCAACACGGACGTGTCGAGGACGACGCGCATGCGTCAACGAAACGGGTCGACGACGCCGGCCGGGAAGCGTTCGAGATCTCCCGCGAGCGTCTGGGGCGCAGGGGTCCGCCATATGATGTCGAGCGTGGGTCCGCTCACCCACTGGCGGCGATGGGCGGGCCCAAGCCGCGCGACCTCCCGCCCCTGCACCGTGATCGTGATCTCCTCACCTGCTTCTGCGCGGCGCAAGATCTCGCCGATGTTGTTGCGTAACTCTTTCTGAGGGACCGTCGCCACAAACCCACGGTAGCAGAACTGCTACCGGCGGGCTGCCACTCCCGTCGTCGCTCGGATCCTCTCCACGTGCATCAGGTTCCAGGCGAGGGAAGTCGTGTTGCGGTTGGTGAAGCCGTTCTCCGGGCCCCGAGCCGGGATCGAGATAGCTCGGACCGGGGCCGGCCTCGCCGAGTCGGCCTGCGGCGGGATCACGTATCCGAGGTGCTGGAGCGAGTAGAGGATGTTCATCGCGCAGTGCTTGGCCCCATCTTCGTTGCCGGTGATGATGCAGCCGCCGACGCGGCCGTAGCACGCCCATTGGCCGGCATCGTTGAGGAGGTGGCTGTTGCCGTACAGCGTTCGATCATCTGGGCGCAGACGGAGGACTTCTCACCGAGCCAGATTGGCGAGAGCACGACGAGGATGTCGGCGGCGATCACCTTCTCTAAGATCGCCGGCCAGTCATCCCGGTTCCAGCCGTGCTCGGTCATGTCCGGGTAGACGCCGGTCGCGATCTCGTGATCGACGGCTCGGATCGTCTCGACGGTGACGCCGTTGCGCTGCATCAGCGCGACGGCGAGTTCCGCCAGGCGCTCGTACGGCTGCGTGACAACGGCTTGCTGGCGCCCAACGCCGACGTCGAGGCGCTGGCTGCGACGACGCTGGCTGCGATCCAGGGCTGGCTGTTGCTCGCCAAGACCAGCCGCGACAGCTCCCAGCTTCGCACGGCGTTCGACGGTGCGATCGAGCGGCTGCAATCGCGCGGCGCGTCGGATAAGCGTCGAGCCCGTCGCCGCTAGGCCGGCGCGCCGGCGCGGAACGCGATCGGGGCGTGTCGCGGTTCTTAACTGTTTGAGTCGCGTGCTTCGTTTGCCTTGACGGGTCGGTGCCGGTTCTGGTCAACTGCTTTGGACTCTCAGGTCCAGCGTGAGCGCGACAGCCTACGAACCCCGCGCTTCCGGGACCGAATCGCTGAGGGCAACCACAAAAGTAAGGAGACATGATGCGCTTGCTTTCACGCATGTCGCTGCCGTTATTGCTGCTCGCGCTGGCCCTGGCGGGGCCAGCGGTCGGGTCCGCGAGCGCGTACGGCCCGTCCGACGTGGTCGGACACGTATATCTCAACGACAACACCTCGATAACGAACACGATCGCCGCGTTCGCCCGCCACGCCGACGGCACGCTGACAGCCCTCCCGGGCTCTCCGTTCGCGGCCGGCGGCGCCGGCGCTGGCAAAGGGCTCGCATCGCAGGGTGCACTCCAGGTCGCCGACTACGGCCGGTATTTGCTCGCCGTCGATGCCGGCAGCAATCAGATCTCGGTCCTGCGCATCAACCACGACGGGTCGCTCGAACCGGTTAGCATCGTCTCCTCGGGCGGTGTCGACCCCGACAGCATCGCCGTCCACGGAGATCTCGTTTACGTCGCCAACGGCAACGCCGACGACATCGCCGGCGGCACCAACTACACCGGCTTCATCCTCGGTTATGACGGCCACCTCTACCCGCTGCGCAACTCGACCGTCAACCTGTCTGACACGGCGGCGCCAGGTGACGTCCTGTTCAACGGTGACGGCACCAAGCTGATCGGTACGGAGGTCGGCCCGTCCGTGATCGACAGCTTCACCGTCGGCTGGAAGGGCCTGCTGACGGCGGCGCCGGGCTCGCCGTTCACCGCGCAAGGACTTGGCCCGTTCGGCAGTGAGTTCCGCCCGACGAATCCCAATCAGCTGTTTGTGACAAACGCACACAACGGCACCGGTCTCGGGACGGTGTCGGCATTCAACGACTCATTCAACGGCACCCTGTCGTCGATCGGATCCTCCCCGTTCGCCGATTCCCAGACGGCACCGTGCTGGTTGATCATCAGCCACGACGGCCGGTTCCTGTTCGCCGTCAACACCGGATCCGGTGAGATCTCCAGCTACGCGATCGCCTTTGGTGGGGAGCTGACGCTGCTCGGCAGCACGCCGGTCGGCGACACTGGTGGCGTCGGCGCGGTCGACCCCGGACTGAGCCCCGACGGCCGCTACCTGTACGTCAACGAGACGAGGATCGACTCCGTCGGCATCTTCTTCGTCAACGGCGGCAACCTGACCGAGCTGGCCAGCTCCCCGACAGCGCTCCCCGCCGGCGCGACGCCCGCAGGCATCGTCGTCAACTAGCCATTAGCCGCTCGATCGCAACCCACGTCCGTCCGCGCAATGACACGAGCTGGGGGAAGGCGTCCCCAGCTCGTGCAGCGCCGGTCGGTCGTGGTTCTGCGATCCATCTGATTGGACTGATAGGTCCAGTCACCGGTGCAGCCAAACCTTCACAAAGGCTTGGGGAGCATCGGCGGCCATCGCCGCCGATGCTCCCGACATGACGGCCCCTCGGCGCGGCGTCCGGCTCCTTGTCGAATCTGCGGATCCGCGCAGGGACCCAGCGCAGCTCGATCCACCTCGCGAGCGCGAAGGCGGCTCGCCAAGAAAGGAGGCGGCGGCGCTTATGCCGCGGTCGGCCTGACCGCGTCGGCGCAGGCCGCCGGTGGCTGGGGCGGAGGTCCGGGCGTGCGGCCGGGAACCTCCTTCTCTTCACCAGTACGTATCAGACGGCGAACGTCGCGCCTGGATCGACGGTGCTGCCTCTGGGGCGCACGGCGGCCAGCCTCCGGCCTACCGTGCCTCTTGGCGGGCTACAGCGGCACCTACACGGGGATGTTCAACAACGACGCCGATGACCCGAGCTTCGGCATCACCTCGCCGATCGTCCTCGACCCCGACAGCGGGCATCTGCTCGACACGATTCCGGTCCCCACGAGCGATCTGGTGACGAGCTTCTCGTCGAAGTCGGGGGGGCGCTCAACCTGTCGGCCGATGGCAAGGTAGTTTCCTTCATGGGCTACGCGGCACCAAGCGCGACGCTGGACGTGTCGGCCTCCAACGCGCCGGGTCCTGTGAGCTTGGCGGCCGTCACGCATCTCCCCCTCTCGTGTAGCGCAGGTGTGCTTCCTCGACGAGCTTGACCATTTGCCAGTAGGCGATGAGATCCCGCTCGGCGTCCGTCGCGTTAGCGAAGAAGCGGCGGGCGATCGTCAGCTCGCTCCGACCGGGTCCTGCCGCCTGCTCCGCGATCCAGGCGCGGTCGATCCGCCTTTGGGCAATCAAACGGATTGCCGACTCAATCTCTGGGCCGGTGCAATCACCAAGTCGCTTGAACACGCCGCGACCGATCTCGAGCGACTCTTCTGGATTGACCTCGCCCATTGCCACATGAATCCTCTCGCACCCTAGTCGATTCAGCGAAACCGACGCATTGCGACGACCACCGGGACGCCCTCGCGCGGCATCCCCACCGCGTGGGCGTGGCGCAGTCGATGGTTGTGCCGACGTCAGCACGACGCGGATTATGCCCACTGCTCGTTATGCCGACCTCGGCGAGCGGCGGGCGGAGTGATCTCGTGCCTGGATCCGCGGGAGCAGCTACGTGCGGCAGGAAGTAGTGGCTCTCGGCGACCCGGCGGCCGCTCCGGCGCTTGTCGTGCGCCGCTCGGACCTGGCCTGCGCGGTTTCGCTGTGGCGCGCTTGCTGCGCCGAGCCCGGGGTTTGGTCGTGGTCGACAGGATGCTCGAGGGGCGAATGACAGCGGCGCCCGGCCGAGTTCGTGCTCGACCCTGTGCGGTAACCCGCGGACCTGTCCGTCTCAGGCCCCTCGAGCCGCATCGTCCTTCAAGACTAGGGACCCACCGTTGAGCTGGACAGGGGAGTCCGCGGGGCGGACACGCACCATGCTGTTCGCTCAGGATGGGCTGTGCACGATCAGGACCGATCGTCGCGAGTGCGACGCGACGGCGGCGGCGACGCTGCCGACCAGGACATCCGAGAGTCCGCTGTGTCCGTGTGAGCCGAGCACGATCAGGCCCGCTTCGCGCTCCTCGGCGCATGTGACTATCCGCTTCCAGGCTGGTGCCGCCTCGAGTGCAACCGACCGCGCGCGGAATCCCGCCGCCTCCGCCAGCGATGCTCCTTCCTGCGCTGTTTGCTCGGCCGCGTGCTTGACCTCGAGAACCTGGGCCGTATCGAAGTCGAGGCCGGCGGCCGGAACGAACCCGACGTTGAACGGCTGCCAGACCGTCAGCACGATCGCATCGCGCCCGGGCGCCAGCTGGCGACCCGCCTCATCGATCGCCAGCTTGGCTAGATCCGAGCCGTCGTAGGCGAACAGCACCGGGCCCGGTTCAGCCGCCGTTGTCATGGCCGGGCGGGGTCCTCAGCGAGCGTCCGGTCCGTGCGGCGTCGCCGTACCCCCGCCAACAGCGGCGGCGAATACCAGGCAGGCGCTTCGCCGGCGATGAATCGCTCCAGATCGGGGGCCTGTGGGCGCGCTCCACCGAGCACGTAGAGGCCAACCCCGATGAGGGCGCCGCCGACGGCGAGCCCGAAGCCGATCCACAGCGCGATTTCGGTTCCTGACCGTAGGCTTCCTCCCACGGTCGCGGCCAGGTGCGCGAAAACGGGCGCGATCATGAATGCCGCCACCGCGCGCAGGAGCTCGACGATCGCAAACACCCGCTGGAGGCTGGCCGAGGGCAAGGAGAACCCCGCGACGAATAGCGCTGGGGCGACGGAAGCACCGAGGCCGATCCCGGTGAGCCCGGAGCCGATCAGCGCAGTGGCCTGAGACGACGGGATCTGGATGAGAAAGACTGCGATCCCGGCCGCGAGGAACCCCATCCCGAGCAGGGGGAGGTAGTGCATCTGGCACCGGCTGATCACGGCGCCGAGCGCGAACGCCGTGATGACTGCGCCTCCAAGCTCGGGCAGATAGAGCAGCCCCACGTGCAGTGGCCCGTAGCGTTCCGCGAGCAGCGCCGCGGTCAAAGCGGATGCGGACACCGACGCAGCCGCCGCGAACAGGGCGACAACTACTCCGGCCACCGGCATCGTGCTCGTGAGCATGCTGCGGATCGTCAGCAACGGCCGCTTCGCACGGAACTGGTAGACGATCAGAACGACGATCAGCGTCAAACCGGCCGCCAGCGGGACGAACGCGACGGGGTCCAGGAACTTGTGTGTGAGCAGCTGGGAGGCGCCGAAGAATGCGGCCACGGACCCTGATGCGGCCAGAGCGATCGCGAGCGGGTCAAACGGCGCGCGTCGATTGGCCGGCGGGGCATCCTCGAAGGTCAGGATCGTGAGCACAAGTGCCGTCAGCGAGATGCCCGCGACGGTGAAGAACAGTGGCCGCCAGCCACCGGCCTGGGCCTGTATCCCGCCAATCGTCGGGCCGAGCGCGACAGCGCCGAAAATGCAGAGGTTCATGATCACGGCGGTCTCGCGTAGCCGTTTCGCGCCGAAGCCCAAGGCCAGTGGCGGCACCGCCGCGATCAGCATCAGGCTTGTGCAGAGGCCTTGCAGGACGTGCCCGGTGATGAACATCGCCGGATTCTGCGCCGTCGCCGCCAGCATCGATCCGATGACCAGCACCACGGCGTACAGGACGAGCAGCCGCCGCTGAGGCAGATGCTGGGCCAGCGCTACGGCCAAAACCGTTCCGACCGCGTAGCCCGCGTTGGCCAAGCCCGAGCCCATGCTCATCGTTTGCAGGCTCGTGTGGAGGTCGCGCGCGATGATCGGCGTGATCGGCGCCAGGGCGGCCGAGAGCGCCAAATAAGGGATCAGCGCGAATACCACCATCGCCGCCGCGGCCGGATAGCGACCGGCCAAACGACCCTGACGTATCAAGGCAGCACCTCGGCGCCCGAGCCGCGGATCTGTCCGCGGGTCCCGGCACCACCCGTGGCGGGAGGACGCAGGTGACCGGCCAGCCGCCGAGCTTCCGCTGCCACCACCGCCAGGTAGTGACGCTCTGCCGCGCGCCTGGCTCCCCGACGGTTCTCTCCAGTCCGTCGAGACTCTCTGGCGGCCGGCGCTGAAGCAGGACCCGACCGCGGGCGCTGCTGCTTATCGGGCATCACGAATCTCCTTCCACGAATCAAAGCGCACCAGGTAGCGAAGCGCTCTGCGCTTCGCGCCGAGCCCGATGAAGCGGGCGATCTCGCTGCGGTCGCTGACCACCACCGCCCGGCCGTGGTCGATTGATTTGAGAGTCGTGGTAAGCACGGTCATGGCGTGCCCCCTTCGAGGCCGGAGTTGAGTTCTGAGCCGAAGAGTTCGCCTCGTCGACACCGCTCGCTTGAAAGAGGCGGCGGCGTAGACGCGGATAGGCCACCAGTCCGCCCAGCCCGGGGATCCAGAACGCGATCGCGCCGTAGATGATCACAGCCGCGGTGGCGCGCGCCAGCTAGATGCGATAGAGCGCCACCGCACCCGTCAGGCCTGCGCCGAGCGCGGAACGCGACAGCTAGCGCTCCGATCGCAAACGTCCCGATCGCGGGAGAACCAGCACCCGGTGGATGGGCTGAAGACAGCGCGGACAAATGGGTCAATCGATCCGGACAGACGTCACGGCTTGGTTATACAATAAGTGGAGGACGTTGTCCACTTACCCGTTGAGGACAGCCGAATTCACTTCTGGACTCGAGCCGTGACTACCAGCGAAACCCCGCTCCGCAAAGACGCCCAGCGCAATCGTGAGGCGATTTTGGCCGCCGCCCGCGACCTGTACGCCGAGCGCGCGGACGTTCCCATGTGCGAGATCGCGCGACACGCCGGGGTGGGGCAGGCCACGCTCTATCGCAACTTCCCAGACTGCCGAAACCTCGTCGCCGCGCTCATCGTCGAACAGATGGAGCAGACCGAGGAGTTGGCCGCCGAACATGCCGGCGACCCCGATGCGTTCTTCGTCCTCATCCGCAATGTGGTCCAGACCATGGCGCGCTTCCACGCGCTCGGGGAACTGGCCCGCGAGGACGCCTGTCTGGGCTCCGCGCTCGACCGCCGTCGGCGGCGACTGGCCGAGCTCGTGCAGGAGCCCCTGCGGACCGCCAAGGCGGCCGGCACGCTGCGGCGCGATCTGACCATCGACGACGTCTTTCTCATAGTCTCGATGCTCAAGGGCGCCGTCGATAGAGCGGACGGCCCCGCCGCCCGCGCAGCCGCCGCCAGGCGCGCGCTCACACTGGTTCTTGACGGGCTCGCCCCATCGTAGGATCAGATCTGAGGTCCGCGGCAACCACGGGTCGCAGCGGCGCGCCGCGAGTCGCTTCACTCGCAGCTCAGTCGTCTCGCAGCTAAGTCGTCGACTCCGCTCGCGTCCGGACGCTGGTCGTCGCTTCGGAGGAGCGCCGCGAACTCGGGCGGAGTCCGATTGACCGCCCAGGCAGTCGTCTCGCGCGAGCCTGCGACACCCTCCTCCGGGCTGAAATCCGCTCGACGTCCGTCGCGCGCAACTCTCGAGATGTCGCCATAGCCGTGGCGCGGCGAACCCGCCTCGCCAGGTCAAAGCGATCGTCAACCCGGCCAAATGCAGAGCGATTGGTCCGGTCGAAACCAATCGTCCAGTCGAGGCCGTCGTCGCTTCCCAGCTCAAGCCCGACGGCGGTCGTAGCCGTTTGCTGGGCCGTCGATCTCGAGCAAGCACGGACGCGGCCGTGCGTAGGCAGCAGGTCCCGTAGACGGACGTCACCGTCCTCGATCACCGGCCGCCGCTTCGCCTCGTGAAGCGGTCGCCTCGTCGACGCGAGCTGGGGCGCTGATGCAACTCGTCCGTCAGGGAGGGACAAGGGACGGGAAGTCCGCCGCGTCGCAGACGACGCTCCCTGCGACGGTCTTCTCTTCCTGATGAAGACTGCCGAATCCACCAGCGAATGCAGCGGTCTAGTCTGGCGACATCGGCGAGAGCGCTGGTGCTCGTCCGTGCTCGGCTTGGCGACAAGCCGGTCCCAACCCGACTGGTGCCCCAGGCCCGCTGCTCGCCGAAGCAGGGCCGGCCGCGCCGCCGATCCAGGAGCACCAGTACCTAGGCAGCGTCGGACGGTTCAGTCAAAGCGAGCCATGAACCCAGCGGGGTGCAGCGGATGGGTCCCGTCCGAGCCCCTCGGCCGCAGGGACTGCCGCTCTCAGCGGGATACGCCGAGGAGCGCGCGAGAATGATGTGCGCAGGCTAGGCTCGCTGCGCCAGTTTGAGCGCCGAAACTGAGGAGCCGCCCCAACCCCATGGTTAATCGATTTGTCACTACTAGACATGAGAATTGGATCGGTGGCCTGGCCAGCGCCGCAGCGTTGCCTGCTCTCGTCGGCACCGCCGCGGTTGCCTCCGCGCAGACCACGCTGCCGCTCCAGGCGGTCGGCTGGCAGAACGAGACCCTGCCGGGGGCGGTTTGCAGGGCAAGCAGTCCGATCCGTTTGCACAACCACATCGCGCAGATCTCACGCACTGGTTTCGGAGACGTCAACAGCTTCGGTTCAGACCCCGACCTCGTTCGCGTCGCGGCCGCGTACGACGTGACCTATGGCCAGCTTCGCGGCGTTGGGCCCGCGGCCGCGGTTGACGTCGTTTGCTCCAACAACGGCGGGACCGCGGACGGTCAGATCCGCTTTGCCGATGTCGTCTTCAGCGGCTCGGCCAGTGGCGTGCGTCCGGTCGGTCTGGTCACGCCTCGCCAGCCGCACAACTCGAACGTGTCGCATGTGCCGCTGCTGGGAAAAGTCAAGTGGGTCGACGGCCGGATCGTCGTCGCCGAGTATTGGTACGGGTCAGACGACCCGACTTGCTGCGCCTCCGGGCGTGCAACCACCACCTGGGCCTACCGCACCGGCAAGCTCACAGCTGTCCGTACCGTGGTCACGAAACGACCGACCGGCTGACGGTCGCCCGTCATTGCTGCGCGCTGCTGCCAAGGCACGCGGATGAGGCGCCGGAGAGCCATCGGGCACCGTTCCGGGTCTCGACACCAACCTGGGACTCGCCGACAGCAGGGCTCCGAACTTCCGAAGCTGGCCTGCCAATTGAGTCGATTTTCTATGCAGCGCGAGCCGACGGGGTGGCTCGCAGCGCGTCGTACGATCTACGCGGATTGAGCATCCTGCGCCGCATCGTTGACTCGCTCGCGACAGAAGCGCTTGGTGCGCTCGATCTAGCGGCGGCCGTCGGACACCCGGGGTGAGAGCGGTCGTGCCCCGCAGGAGATCCTCGGCCAGTTTCTCAACCGCATCCTCCCGCCGAGCTTTGGCATCGATACGGGCTTCGTCGTCGATGCCCTCGGAAACCTGAGCCGCCCGATCGACATTGTTGTCTACCGAAACGGGCAGTTTCTGATACTCGACGTCGGCGGCGTCAGGTACTTCATGGTCGAGAGCGTCGCGGCGGTGATCGAGCGCGCTGCGTCGATCACGGCCGTCGACCCGACCGTTGCCTTGCGCGAGCACGAAGGTCGCGGAAAATCGCTGGCTATCGGGCACACCGTCACACCGTCCTCGCGATCAGCTACACCGGATCCCGGCTGTGCCGCAGGCCGGTCCTGCGGCACACGCCGGCTCCGACAGCGCACAAGCCGCACCCGCGAGCACCACCGCGGCGCTCCGTAGCGCTGTGCGAGGAGGTCGACGGCAGCAGGCGGCGGAACGGGCTAGCATCACGACGCTGGCTCGACCAGCGTTGAGCTCGGAGGCATTGGATGATCATCTACAACTTGTTCCCTCTTCTGGCTGGGCCCTTCCCGGAGTGGGTGCCTCACGTAGAGCGGGCCGCTGCAATGGGTTTTGATTGGCTGTTCGTTAACCCGGTGCAGCGACCAGGAGCGTCAGGGAGCATCTATTCGATCACCGACTACTTCGAGCTCAACCCGGCGCTCGTCGAGCCAACGGATCCACGGTCCGGGCAGGAGCAACTGAGATCGGTCCTCGACCTGGCGCGGGATCGCGGGATGCGGCCGATGGCCGATCTGGTAATCGATCACTGTGCGACCGACTCGGAGTTGGTGACCGAGCATCCCGAGTGGATCGCCTTCGACTCCGACGGCCAGGTCATGCATCCGTCCTGCCAGGAGGACGGCCAGACCGTGGTGTGGACCGATCTGGCCCAGTTCGACCATCGCGGCACACGCGATCCTGAAGGGCTTTACCAGTACTGTCTCGGCGTCGTCCGTCACCTGCTTAGCCTTGGCTTTGAAGGCTTCCGTTGCGACACCGCCTACCAGTTGCCAGTGGAATTGTGGCAGCGGCTGATTGCCGACACCAACAACGATCGACCCGAAACCGTGTTCGTGGCCGAGACGCTGGGCTGCAGACCGTGGGAGACGGCGTTGACCGCCGCCGCCGGCTTTGACTTCATCTTCAACAGCTCGAAGTGGTGGGATTTCCGGAGCCACTGGCTCCTTGAACAGCATAAGTTGGTTGGTGAACTGATCCCGTCGATCGGATTTCCCGAGAGCCACGATACGTCGCGCCTGGCCGACGAGATGGACGCGAACCCGAATGCGTTGAAGCTGTGGTACCTGTTCGCGGCGTCGTTCTCCGCCGGCTGTCTGATGCCGATCGGCTTCGAATTTGGTTTTCGGCGGTCGTTGCATGTCGTCAGCTCCAGCCCAGACGACTGGGAGACAACCTCGATCGACCTGTGTGCGTTCATCACTGCGGTCAACGGGCTCAAGGCCGACCATCCTGTTTTTCGCGAGGAGTGTCCGTTGCTGCTGTTGCCGTCCTCCAACCCTGCAGTACTGATCATGTGGAGGGGCTCGGCGACGCTTGGGCAAGAGGCCCTGCTCTTCTTGAACACTGACGTCTGGCACGATCAGTACGTGGAGGTCAGCGACTTGCGGGCATTTGTCCAGTCCGGCCAGCCGCTGGTGGATGTGTCGCCCGAAGCCCGGATGGATTTTGTGGCAGTCACGCCTTTCTCGTATCAGATGAGCCCCGGGCAGGGCATCGTGCTGATAACGCCTTCCCCCCGCGAGTCGCCGTGATTCCGGCTCGGCGACCGAGCTGGGTTCGCAGACCGGACCAAACGGCCGCGCCGCGCTTTCTATGGCCAACCCGCGCCGGGTGCCGGCGCCTGGGTCATTAGCACTACGCCCGAGCGTGGCCCCTTGAGCACGTTCTCAGGACCACCCACTCTTGCGCGAGCATGAACAGCGTTGTCCGCGGGTCTCTACGGATGGCCGTTGGCCTGCTGGAAGGTAGGGTCTGCTCGGCTTGACCATGGCGGGAGAGGAGGCGCAAGACCCGATGTCGATGCTCGTGGACGGTGACCTTGTTGGGACGCCGGACGGTTTCGGTGCAGACAGGTTAATCGGTGACAGCGACCGGGCTGTGCTGAGGGACGGCTCGAGCGTTCTGATTGGGCCGCTGTTTTCCGGCGAGGATGATTCGATCATCAGCTGGTTTGCGAGCCGGTTTGCTGAGCTGAGCCCGGAGAAGCTGTTCGCGCGGTCGCTGCTGTTGCTGCAATGGCTCGATCCGTACGTCGAGTCACGTCGTGCGCGGAAGGAGAGCTTGCACCATGAGGCGATCACGGCGCTCGCGCCTGACGGGGTGCTGGTTGGGATCGCGCGTTTGTTGGGCGAGGACCGACCCGGCAACGCCGAGGTCACGGTTGCGATTGCCGACGCATGGCGCGGGCGCGGGCTTGCGAGCGTGTTGCTAGACGGGCTCGCGGCCAGAGCACGGGCAGTTGGCATCGTGCAGCTCAGTGCCAACTGTCTGGCAAGTGAGCTGGCGCTGATCGGCCTGTTGAGCCGGCTTGGGCCGACGACGGTCGCGCTGGCCTCTGCGGGGCGGGTCGACTTGCGGATCCAGCTGATCTGACCGTCCACGCAATCGAGGGATCACGGTCGCGCGGACAGCAGTCGGCGGATGATCGTCTCCCATCCCGCGGCGAGCCGGTCAAGCGTCATGCCGGGTTGGCGGAGTTGATGCAGGACGACCTCGGCACCCAGCGTTGCCAGCAGCGCTTCGGCGGCGTAGTCCGCGTCAAGGTCGGGGGCAGCGTCGCGGATCAGGATCGTGACGTGAGCGCGGTAGGCGCCGTAGGGGCCGACGTCAAAGCGGCTTCCCGGTGTCCCGGCAGTCTGGGCAGCGAGCAGTAGGTCACCGTGGTCTAAGACGCGCTCGAGCAGGGTCCGGCCGAAGGCGATCAGCCGTTCGCCTGGCGGTGCTCCGGGGCCGAGCGGAGCGGGGCCGCGTATGAACGCGTCTTGGAAGGCGCGTTCGGAGGACTCCAGGAGTGCGAGCGCGAGCGATGCGCGGTCACCGAAGCGGCGAAACAACGTCCCTTTGCCGACTCTTGCCTCAGCCGCGATGGCATCCATCGAGGTGCAAGCCACGCCGTCGCGGGCAAACAACGTCGTCGCCGCGTCCAGGATGCGCTGTCGGTTGCGCGCCGCGTCGGCTCGCTCGGTGGTCGCGCCGAAAACGGGGAGA
>JBEKRJ010000049.1:0-13186 GCA_049518835.1 Solirubrobacteraceae bacterium | reverse complement strand
CGCTGCTCGTACTCGGCGCTGCCGGTCGCGCGACCGAGGTCGGTGTTGAGGCTGTCGGCACTGACGTCGCGGTCCGCGTCGAACGTGACCTCGGCGAACGAGTGCCCGAGCAGCTCGTCCTCGGCGTAGCCGAGCATCGCGCACAGCGCCGGGTTGACCTGCCGCCAGCAACCGGCGCTGTCGACGAGCGCCATCCCGACCGGGGCGTTGAGGAAGATCTGCTGCGCGCGGCGGTGCTCGCCCGCGACCTCGGCGCGAGCGGCGCTGAGGCCGCGCGACATCACGGTCAGCTGCAAGGCGACGACGATCGCCAAGACGACGCCGGAGAGGGCAATCGCTGGGAGGTCGGCGCTCGTCGCCGCGAGCACGACAACCCACGAGATGACCACGGTCAACAGCCCGAGGCCGAGCACGACGAGCGGCCACCGCAGCGCAGCGCCCGGCAGGTTCCGAAGCCGCGTCATGTACGTGTGATCGGCGCCGGCGCAACGCGGTTGAGCGCCCGGCGGGCGCCGGGGCGCTTGCGGCGGACGGCGGGGACGGTCCGGCACCGAAGCCAGCCGCGCTGGCATCATCACCGCGGTGGCCAATCCGGCGATCATGGTCCGCGGTCTGCGCAAGTGCTACGGCGATTTCGAGGCGGTGCGCGGGATCGACTTCGAGGTTCGACGCGGCGAGGTGTTCGGACTGCTGGGCCCCAACGGCGCCGGCAAGACGACGACCGTCGAGATCCTCGAGGGCTACCGGACTCGCACCGGGGGCGAGCTGACGGTGCTCGGGTTCGATCCGGGCCAACGGCCGCGGGCGCTACGCGCGCGCGTCGGGATCGTGCTGCAGAGCACCGGCCTGTATCGCCACATCCGCGTGCGCGAGGCGGTCAGCCATTTCGCCGCGATGTATCCGCATCCCCGCAAGGTCGACGAGGTGATCGCGCTGACGGGGCTCGAAGACAAGCGTGATGCGATGGTGCGGACGCTGTCGGGCGGACAGCTGCGGCGGCTGGACCTGGCGCTGGCGCTCGTCGGCGACCCGCAGCTGATCTTCCTCGACGAGCCCACGACCGGCTTTGACCCGGCCGCCCGCCGCCAGGCGTGGGACACGATCCGCTCGCTCAAGCAGCTCGGCAAGACCGTCCTGCTGACGACGCACTACCTCGACGAGGCGCAGGCGCTCGCGGATCACGTCGCGATCATCAAGGACGGGCAGATCGTCGTGCAGGGCGCCCCGCGCGAGCTCGGCACGACCGGCGGCTCGCCGTACCGGGTCGCATATCGCAACGGCGAAGGGGGCGTGATCGTGCACGAGACCGAGGACCCGACCTCGCTGCTGCACGAGCTGACCGGCGCCGCCCTCGCTCGTGGCGAGCGGCTGCAGGGGTTGACCGTCACGCGTCCGACGCTCGAGGACGTGTACCTCGAGCTTGTCTCCGAGCGCGGCGAGGACTGATGGCCGAGATCGTCAGCCTCGCGTGGCGCCAGTACCGCCTCGAGCGCAAGCTGTTCTGGCGCAACCCCTCGGCGGCGTTCTTCAACTTCCTGCTGCCGCTGCTGTTCCTGGCGCTGTTCGGCGCGATCCTGCACGGCAACCAGCACGACCTGAATGTGATCGTGCCGGGGATCGCCGGGATGAGCGTGATGTCGACGACGTTCACCGCGCTCGCGTACAACATGACGTTCCTGCGCGAGCAGGGGGTGCTCAAGCGGATCCGCGGCACGCCGATGCCGAGCAGCTCGTACCTGCTCGGGATCGCCGGCAATGCGGTCACGAACACCGCGCTGCAGATCATCATCATCACGGTCGCGGGGCGCGTGTTCTTCGGCACCGGGTGGCCGAAGGACTGGGGCGAGCTGGCACTGTTCGTGGCGGCCGGGGTCGTGTGCTTCGCGTCGCTCGGGGTCGCGTTCTCGCACGCGATCCCCAACTTCGAGTCGACCCCCGCGTACGTCAACGCGGTGTTCCTGCCGGTGATCCTGGTCTCGGGGGTGTTCTACGACGCCGCCCGCGCGCCCGGGTTCATCAAGGGGATCGCGCAGGGGCTGCCGCTCGTGCACCTGATCGACGGGCTGTCGGGGGCAATGGTGAAGGGGACCTCGATCGGCGCCAACGTGACCGCGCTCGGCGTGATCGCGGCGTGGGCGGTGCTCGGGATCGCGCTCGCCGTGCGCGGCTTCAGCTGGGAGCAGCACCGGAGCTGAACGAGGGCGGCGGCTCGCCGCTGAGCGCGACCGGGACTGTGGCGAGCGGGGAGCGCGCGAACTCGTACTCGAGCAGCGAGTACAGGATCACGTCGTGGGTATGCTCGCCGTGGCGGTGCCAGCGGCGCAGAATGCCCTCGCGGGTGAACCCGATCCGGGTCAGCGCCGCCTGCGAGCGCGGGTTGTCGACGTCGGTGTAGGCGCCGAGGCGCTCGAGCGCCAGCGCCCCGAACGCGAGCCGCGCGATCAGGGACTTGGCCTCCGCATTGGCCCCGGTCCCCCAGTGCGCGCGCCCGAACCAGGTGCCGACGACCGCGCGGCGGTCTCGGTGGCTGAGCTCGGACAGACCGGTGACGCCGATCGGCCGCTGCTCGCGGACGATCACGAACTCGAGCCGCTCGCCGCGCGCGCGGGCCGCCGGGAGGCGCTCGACGTAGGCCGCCGGCTCGGCGGGTGACGTATAGGGTCCCCACGAGAAGAAGCGCGTCACCTCGGGATCTGAGCCGAGCTCGAACAGCGCCGGCACGTCGGCGGCGGTCGCGTAGCGTAAGGTGAGCGTTGGGCCGACGACCTGCAACTGATCAGCGATGCTATTGCGCGACCTGGCGGCATGATTACCGCGTTCCTGTATGACGTGCACGGCAACCTGCCGGCGCTCGAGGCCGTTCTCGCGGACGCCGGCGCCGACCGTTTCCTGCTCGGCGGCGACTACGCGCTGTTCGGTCCGTGGCCGGCGGAGACGGTGGCGGCGCTGCGGGCGCTGCCCGAGGCGACCTGGATCCGCGGCAACGGCGAGCGCTGGACGGCTGCTGCCGGCCAGGCGCCCGACAACGAGGTGGTCCAGGAGGCGATCGCGGCCTGCCGGGGGGCGCTCGGGGATGCGGTCGTGGTGCAGCTGGCGGCGCTGCCCGAGCAGCTCGTCATCGACGGGACCCGCTACTGCCATGGCTGCCCGATCTCAGACGTGCGCTCGTTGATGCCCGAGCCGACCGACGACGAGCGCGAGCTGCTGGGCGGCGCGAACGAGCCGCGGCTCGTGTTCGGCCACACGCACCTGCCGTTTCGCCGCGTCAGCGCCGGCGGCGCGATCGAGTTGATCAACCCGGGCAGCGTCGGGATGCCGTTCGACGGCGACCCGCGGGCGGCGTATGCGCTGCTGCGCGAGGACGGGTCCGTCGAGCACCGGCGGGTCGCCTACGACTACGAGGCGAGCGCGGACGCGGTGCGCGAGCGGTTCGGCGGCGCCGGCTGGACCGAGATCATCGCGCGCCGGATCTCGACGGCGTCGCTCTGACGCCGGGGGCGGCTGACGGCGTCGCGCCCGCGCGTCTGCGTCGCTTCGAAGCGGGGAGCGGACGCCTGGCATCCTGTCGGCAGTGATGTCGACGTGATCTCTCGCTGATGTCGGGCACGCGCGCGCGGGCCTGGCACCGCAGCAACACCTACGTCCACGATGCGTTCACCCCCGAGCGGCTGGCCGCCGAGCGTCAGCTGAGCGTGTCCGTGTGCCTGCCGGCCCGCGACGAGGCGCGAACGATCGGCCCGATCCTGCACCAGCTCGAGCCGTTGCGCGAGCTCGGCGTGGTCGATCAGATCGTCGTCGTCGATCACTCGGTCGACGAAACGGCCGCAATCGCGCGCTCGCACGGGGTCGAGGTCCACGACCAGGAGCGCTTGGCGCCCGAGTGGGGGCCGGTGCTCGGCAAGGGCGACGCGATGTGGCGCGCGCTGCCGGTGCTGACCGGCGACGTGATCTGCTTCCTGGACGCCGACTCCGAGCAGTTCGGCGCGCACTACGCGTGCGGGCTGCTCGGACCGCTGCTATGCGACCGCCGCGCCGCGTTCGTCAAGGGCTTCTACCGGCGGCCGTTCCGGATCGGCGAGGTGACGTTGCCCGACGGCGGCGGCCGCGTCACCGAGCTCACCGCCCGGCCTTTGCTGAATCTGTTCTACCCGGACCTGGCTGCCGTCAGTCAGCCGCTCGCGGGCGAGATCGCGGCACGGCGCGAGTTGCTCGAGCAGCTGCCGTTCGTGACCGGCTACGGCGTCGACATCGCGCTGCTGCTCGACGCCTACCGGGTCGCCGGCCTCGACGGGATCGCCCAGGTCGACCTCGACGTGCGCCAGAACGCCCACCAGCCGCTCCGCGACCTCGCGACGATGGCGTACGCCGTGCTGCAGGCGGTCGCGTCGCGGCTCGAGCGCGAGGGCCGGCTGCGCGGGCCGCTGCCATCGACGTTCCTGTCGCCTGGCGACGGCGGGCCGGTGGCGCTCGTCGCCGAGCCGATCGAGCGACCGGCGGTGGCTGACCTGCGCGCTGTCGCCTGAGCTCCTGCGCGACGGCGCTGAGGGCCGCAAACGCGAACGCCCCGCCGACGGATACCCGCGCCACACGCGGCAGCGCGGGAGCGCGATCGCCAGCTGCAGCGCGTGCTCGACGGGGACCAGCGGGTCGAGCACCCCGTGCCACAGATGCACTTCGGCGGCCACCTGCGCGGGCGCAAACCCCCACGGCCGCGAGTACACAAGGTAGTCCTCGATCATCCCGCCGGCACCGCCGCCGACGGCCGCGTCGAGGAAGCTTGCGCTTGCGGCGCCGCGCTCATCGGACGATGCTAGTCGCCAGCTACAGTCCGGGAGGTGAGGTCGACCGGCCCTGGCACGTTGTCGCTCGGCGCTGAGTCGGGAGTGGACGGCTCGTTCCGACGGCAGCAGAGCAGCTTCCGCGGATGGGTGTCGGCGGACGGCTCGACGCCGTTTGCGCTGCAGCCGGGCCGCTATCACCTGTACGTCGCGCGCGCCTGCCCTTGGGCGCACCGGACGGTCATCGCACGTCGGCTGACGGGCCTGGAAGCGGCGATCGGCTTGTCGTTCGTCGACCCGATCCGAGACGCGCGCGGGTGGGCGTTCAGCGGCGGCGAGTACGTCGATCCGATCAACGGCTTTGCGCTGCTCAGCGAGGCCTACGTCAGATCGGATCCCGCCTACCGGGCGCGCGTCACGGTGCCCGTCCTGTGGGACAAGCACACAGGCGTGATCGTCAACAACGAATCGGCCGAGATCTTGCGGATGCTTGGCACGGTGTTCGCGCCGCTCGCGGCGCATCCGGTCGACCTGTACCCCGAGGCGCTTCGCGCCGAGATCGATGCGCTCAGCGCCCACATCTACGATCACGTCAACGATGCCGTCTACAAGGCCGGCTTTGCGACTCGCCAGGACGTGTACGAGCGCGAGGTCGCGCGGCTGTTCGCGGCGCTGGACGAGCTCGACAAGCGGCTCGCGGCGCGGAGGTTCCTGTTTGGAGGCGAGCCGGTCGAGACCGACTGGCGCCTGTTCACGACGCTCGTCCGGTTCGACGCCGTCTACCAGATCCACTTCAAGTGCTCGCTGCGCAAACTGATCGAGTACGAGCACCTGTGGTCCTACACGCGCGACCTGTACCAGTGGCCGGGCGTCGCCGAGACCGTCGACTTCGACGAGATACGCGCCCACTACTACCGCACGCATCCGATGATCAACCCGAGCGGGCTGATCGCCGTGCGCCCGGCCGAGGACTTCGAGCAGCCGCCCGGGCGCGAGCGACTCTCAGGGCTGACCTGAGCTTGGCCGAGACGGTCGGCCAAGCTCATCGCTGTTGCGCTAGCGCGCCGACCGACGGCGGCGGCGGACGACGAGCACCAACGCCAGCAGCAGGCCGACGACGAACGTCACCGCGGGGTTGCGCTTCGCTCGGTCCAACAGCACCGAACTGACGAGCGAGATCGGTTTGACGGGCTCTGGCTGACGGCGCGGGGCAGCGGGGCTGGCGGGCGGCTGGGCGGTCGGTGGTCCGCTCGCCGGCGGCTGGGGCGCCGGCGGCTCGCCCGCCGGCAGCTCGGCCGCGGGCGGCTCGCCCGCCGGCAGCTCGGCCGCGGGCGGACCGCCCGCCGGCAGCTCGGCTGCGGCAGGACCGCCCGCCGGCAGCGCGGGCACGGAAGGACCGCCCGCCGGCAGTGCGGGCGCGTCCGGCCCGGTCGTGGCAATCGTCTCGGGCGCGTCACCGGCCGGGAGCGCCGATTCGCCGGTCAGCGGGCCCATCTCGGCGGCCGCTGCGAGCGATTCGCCTGGGGTTGCCGGCTCGCTGTCCGCGTCGCCCTCGCCGGCGGGAACCGGCGGTGCGGACCCAGCTTCGGCGCCGGCCACGGCGCCGTCTTGTAGCGACTCCTGCAGCCGCCCGGTGAACTGGCGCAGCAGCCGCTCGGAGATGTCCTGAATCATGCCGCCGCGGCCGAACCGCGCCAGCCGACCGGTGATGTGATATTCGGTTGCGACCTGTACGCGCGTGCCGCCGGCGGTGGGCGAGATCGTCGACACGATCGTGGCGGTGGCGCCACCCTGGCCGCGCCGGTCGGCGCCGTGGGCGTGGATCGTCGCCGTGCGCGCCGCCTCGTCGATTTGCTGCAGCTCGAGCTTGCCGTTGTAGGCGGCGGTGGTGGGGCCGATCTTGACGGTGAACGTGCCGTTGTAGCTGCCGTCTTCGTTGCGGCCGGTCACGGCCGCGCCCGGAAGCAGCGGCGCGAAGTGCTCGACGTCGATCAGCGCCCGCCAGACCCGCTCGACGGGTGCCGTTACCTCAAAAGATTGCTCTAGTTTCATGGCGGATCGCCTCCAGGTCTTTAGGGGTGTCGACATCGCGGCCCGAGGACAGGTCTGCGCATTCGATCGTCGGACCGTCGCCGAGCAGATCGCGTGCCCCGCGGTCGCCGGTCAGCCGCCTCACCGCCGGCATGTGCTCCGGGCCGAGGACCACCGGATGGCCCGGGCGGCCGTGGTAGACGGCCCGCGTCCCGGGGGGCTCGTTCAGGAACCGCGCGATCACCTGCGGCGTGATCGAGGGCTGGTCGCCGAGCGTCACGATCACCTTCGCGGCGTCGGACAGCTCCTCGAGGCCGCAACGCAGCGATGCGGCCTGGCCGTCGCGCCAGTCCTCGCAGATCAGCGGCTCGGCCTCGCCGAACTCGACGACGGCGATGATCCCGGCGGCGCCCGAACCGAGCACGACCACGATTCGCTCCAGCGCCGGGACCGCGCATTGGGCGCGGATCGCGTGCTCTAGCAGCGGCCGGCCGTCCAGGTCGACAAGCAGCTTCGGCGCGTCTCCGAACCGCGTGCCGGCGCCCGCCGCGAGGATCAGCCCCGCGGTCACGCCGGCACCTCGTGGATGCGCCCGTTGCGGTGCGCGAGCCGGCCGCCGTCGCGGCCGTGGCGGGCGGCGACGATCTCGGCGAGGATCGAGAGCGCGGTTTCCTCGCGCGTGATCGCGCCGAGGTCGAGGCCGAGCGGTGCCGACAGGCGTTCGAGCTCCTCCTCGCGCAGACCCGCCGCCAGCAGCCGCTCGCGGCGGCTGCGCTGGGCGCGGCGCGAACCCATCGCGCCGACGAACCGGGCGGGCGAGCGCAGCGCGAGCAACAGCGCGGCGTCGTCGAGCTTGGGGTCGTGCGTGAGCACGACGATGAACGTGGCGAGGTCGATCCCGCCGAGGCGGGCGAACGCCTGCTCAGGCCATGCGACGATCACCTCCTCGGCCGACGGGAAGCGCTCGGGGCCGGTGAAGCGGGCGCGCGGATCGACCACGTACGGCCGCCAGCCGGCGGCGTGGGCCAGCCGGCACAGCGATGTCGCGACATCGACGGCGCCGAACATCACCAGCCGTGGCGCCGGCGCAACGACGTCGATGAACAGCGCCCCGTGGCGCTCGCAGGCGTCGGTCCACAGCACGTCGCCGGCGACCCGTGCCGCCTCGTCGTCGAGCTCGGGGGCGCCGAGCGAGCCCGAGCGCGCGCCGTCGGCCTCGACCAGCAGCTTCGCGCCCGGCCGCGCGCCCTGCAGCAGCGTCACCTCCGCCGCCCGCGCGCCGCCGGCGCACAGCTCGATGAACCGCCCGGGCTCGTATGACTGCACCCACACGTCGATCTCGCCGCCGCACGGAAGCCCGACCTCCCAGCCCTCGGAGTCGACGATCCCGAAGTGCAGCAGCCGCGGCTCGGCGCCCCGCAACACGATCTCGGCGACCTCGACGACCGCGCCCTCGACGCACCCTCCTGACACCGAGCCGGCGATCTCCCCGTGCTCGTTGACGGCCAGCTTCGCGCCGGGTGGGCGCGGCGCGGAACGCTGCACGTCGATCACCGTCGCGAGCGCGATCCGGTCCCCGCGCGCCGTCCATGCGGTTACCTCGGCAAGTACGTCCTTCATACGGCCTCCAGGATCACAGCCAGTTGTTCAAGCGATGCGAGCGAATTGCCGGCCAGCAGCTCGTCGGTGTGGGGGACGGCAGCCCGCATCCCGCGCGTCAACGGCTCATAGTCGGGATGCGCGGCGAGCGGGTTGCACCAGACTAGCTGGTGGGCGCTGCGGCGCAAGCGGGCCATTTCGGCGCCGAGCAGCGCAGGCTCGCCGCGATCCCAGCCGTCGGACAGGATCACGACCACCGCACCGCGACCGAGCCGGCGGCCATGGGCGCGGTTGAGTTGCGCCAGCGCGGCGCCGATCCGCGTGCCGCCGGCGAAGTCGGTGACCGCCGCCGCCGCGCGCTGGAGCGCGCGCTCGTGGTCACGGCCGCCGAGCTCGTTGGTGATCCGCGTCAGGCGGGTGCCGAACGCGAACGCCTCGACGCGGCGGCGCGCCGCGATGCACGCGTGCACGTACTGCAACAGCATGCGGGCATACGGGCTCATCGACCCTGACACGTCGCAGACGAGCACCAGCGGGCGCGGGCGCTTGGTCGGCGCGCGCCAGTGGCGCTGGACCGGCTCGCCCACGGTGCGCAGCGAGGAGCGCACGACGCGGCGCAGGTCGGGCTCGTGGCTGCGGCGGGTCGCGGGACGCAGCCGCCGCGAGTGGCGCATCGGCGTCCGGCGCGCAAGACGGGCGATCAGCGCGCGCGCAAGCGCGAGCTCGGCGTCGGTGTAGTGGGCGAAGTCCTTGTGGCGTAGCAGCTCGACCTCGCTCCAAGCCGCCGGCACGCTCGCCCGCTCCTCGCCGTTGACGCGATCCGGGTGATCGATGCCCGCGCGTCCGGCGCACGGCAGCACGGCTCGCTCGACCAGGCCCAGCTGCTCGAGCGCACCCTCGTCGCTGATCGCCGTGCCGTCGCCGAACACGGCCGCGAACGCCCGCTCGAAGCGCTCCAGGTCGGCCTTGCCGGCGCACAGCACCGCGCGCAACGCGAGCCGCGCGTCGTCACGCGACGCGCAGTCGACCGCCGCCAGCGCGCGGTGGGCGCTGAGCAGCTCGCCGGCCCCGACGCGGCAGCCCTGCGCCCGCATCGCCGCCGACAGCGACCCCAGCCGACCGACCACGGCATCGCCCAGCCCGCCGCCGCCCCGCCGGTCGTGCGCGGGCCCGTCAGACACCCTCGAGCACATTTCGCTCGCGGACGCGCACGACGTCCTCGTGCACCTTCAGCGCCGCCCCGAGCGTCTCGTCGAGCTCGGCGCGATCGCCGAGCGCCAGCAGCGCCTGCGCCCACACGAGCGTCTCGCCGACGCCGGGGAGCTTGTACAGGTCGCCGTGCTCGCGCAGCCTGCCGACCGCCGCCACCACCCTCGCGACGATCGCCTCGGGGACCCCGGGGAGGCGCGCGTGCACGATCGCGCGCTCGCGCTGCGCGTCGGGGTACTCGATCCAGTGATACAGGCAGCGTCGCTTGAGCGCGTCGTGGAGCTCCCGCGTGCGGTTGGAGGTCAACACGACCGCCGGCCGGCGACGCGCGCCGATCGTCCCCAACTCCGGGATCGTGACCGCGAAGTCCGACAGGAACTCGAGCAGGAACGCCTCGAACTCGTCGTCGGCGCGGTCGATCTCGTCGATCAGCAGCACCACCGGGCCGTCGTGCTCGAGCGCGTCGAGCAGCGGCCGGCGCAGCAGGAAGCGCCGCGAGAACAGCTCACCCTCGTCGATCCCGCGCTCGGCCGCCCGCAACGCCAGCAGCTGGCGTGGATAGTCCCAGTCGTACACCGCGTGGTGGACGTCGATCCCCTCGTGGCACTGCAGGCGGATCAGCCGCGAACCGGTCCCAAGCGCGAGCGCGCGCGCCACCTCGGTCTTGCCGACGCCGGCCTCGCCCTCCAGCAGCAGCGGCTGATCGAGCGTCACCGCGAGGTACACGGCGAGCGCCAGCGGACGGTCCGCGAGATAACCGGTGGCGGCAAGCGCGGCGCTCGCCGCCTGCACCGATTGGACCCTGTCGAAGGTCACGCGGCGATCATTGCAGCCCCGCTGCCTCCATCAGCGCACGGCGACACAGCACTCGTGCGAGGTGGCGCTTGTAGTCAGAGCTGGCGTCGAGCTCGGCCGGCGGATCGGTCCCCGCCGCCGCGTGCTCGGCCGCCGCGGCGATGCTGGCAGCGCGCAGCGAGCCGCCGCGCAGCGCCGCCTCGACCGCCTGCGCGCGGATCGGCACCGACCCCATGTTCGTCAGCGCGACGCGCACGTCCGCGCACTCGCCGCCGGCCTGCTTGATGACCGCGCTGACCGCGACCGTCGCCCAGTCCCCGCTGCGACGGTTGAACTTGTGGTAGCTGAACCCCCACCCGTCGAGCGCGGGCAGGTGGATCTCGGTCAGCACCTCGCCGTGCGCGACCGCCGTCTGCAGATAGTCCTCGAACAGGTCGGCCGCCTGCACCTCGCGCTTGCCGCCGGCGCCCTGCAGGGTGACGTTGCCCTCGGCGACCAGCAGCACCCCAGGCAGGTCGGCGGCAGGGTCGCCGTGTGCGAGCGAGCCGCCGATCGTGCCGCGGTTGCGCACCTGCCGGTCGGCGATCGTCCCCGCGACGCGGGACACGAGCCCGAGCTCCGGGGCGCGCTCGAGCTCGGCGTGCAAGGTCATCGCGCCGATCCGCCAGGATCCGTCCTCGCGCTGGATCCCGTGCAGCCCAGGGACCTGGCGCAGGTCGACGAGCAGCGCCGGCGCAGCCAGGCGCAGCTTCATCAACGGAAGCAGCGAGTGCCCGCCGGCCAGCAGCTTGGCGTCCTCGCCGTTGGCATCCAGGATCCGGATCGCTTCGTCGAGCGTCTCGGGCGCCACGTAGTCAAACTCGGCGGGGATCATCGCTGTGCGATCGCGCCGGACTTCGTCTTGGCCGCGTCGAGCACCGCCTTGACGATGCCGTGGTAGCCGGTGCAGCGACACAGGTTGCCCTCGAGCGCCAGGCGGACCTCCGACTCGCTCGGGTCCGGGTTCTCGGCGAGCAGCCCGGCGGCGGCCATGATCATCCCCGGAGTGCAAAAGCCGCACTGCACGCCATGCTGCTGCCAGAACGCCCGCTGCAGCGGATGCAGCCGATCCTCGCTCCCGATCCCCTCGATCGTCGTCACCGAAGCGCCGTCGGCCTGCACTGTCAGCACCGTGCACGACTTCACCGCGCGACCATCGAGATGGACCGTGCAGGCGCCGCAATTGGACGTGTCACAGCCGATGTGGGTGCCCGTCAAATCGAGGCGGTCGCGCAGCGCGTGGACGAGCAGCAAGCGCGGCTGCACTTCAAGCTCGTGCTCGGTGCCGTTGACGGTCAAGCGCACAGGGATCGTCGCGCTCATCGCTCTCCTCTCTTCCGTGGTCGCTGCGCTGCGGCGACGATACCGCTCGGGCACGGCGCCGTGAAGCGTCTACGGCCGGTGCGCACGCACCTGATAGACCGAGGCCCAGCCGGTCTGGAAGCCTTGCCGGGCCGCGTGCAGGTAGAGCTTCCACACGCGCGAGCGCTCCGCGCCGGCGAGCGCCACGGCCTCGTCGTAGCGGCGCTCGAAGCGCTCGATCCAGTGCCCGGTCGTCTGCGCGTAGTCGCCGGCGAAGCCCTCGACGTGGGTGGTCACCAGACCGGCCCGCTCGAGCGCGAGCTCGATCCGCGACAGCGGCAGCGGCACGCCGTCGGGGAACACGAACCGCTCCGAGAACGGTCCCTCGTCGGAGGTGTCGAAATCCTTGAGCTTGGCGATTCCGTGGTTGAGCAGCCGGCCGCCCGGGCGCAGCATCGCGGCCAGCTGGCCCGCGTACAGGTCGATTCGCTCCTCCCCCACGTGCTCGACCATGCCGATGCTCGAGATCGCGTCAAACGGCTCGCCGGCCAGCTCGCGATAGTCCGCGACGCGGATCTCGACCAGCCCCGCGACGCCGGCCGCCTGCACCCGCTCGCGCGCCAGCTGCGCCTGGCGCTCCGCGAGCGTGATCCCGAGCACGTGGACGCCGTGGCGCGCGGCGGCGTGAATCGCGAAGCTGCCCCAGCCGCAGCCGACGTCGAGCACGCGTTCGCCGGCCGTCAGCGCGAGCTTGGCGCAGACCAGCTCGAGCTTGGTCTCCTGCGCCTGCTCGAGCGTGCGCGCGCCGCGCGAGAAGATCGCGCAGCTGTAGGTCATCGACCGATCCAGGAACAGCGCGAAGAACTCGTTGCCGACGTCGTAGTGGTGGCGCACTGCCCGGCGATCGCGGCTCAGCGTGTGGCGCTCGCCGCGGAGGCGCAGCTCGGCCTGCGGGACGCGCGGCGGCGCGACCACGCCGCACGCACGGACCAGCGCGAGCGCGAGCCGTGCCTGCGTCGGCAAGGCCAGCGGCGGCGCCTGGAAGGTGTCGACCATCCGGATCGCCGCGTCGAGGTCGTCGACCTCGATCAGCCCCGCCACGTACGCGCGCCCGAGCCCCAGCTCGCCGGGCGCGCGCAGGACGTGTGCGAGCGCCTGCGGCGAGCGCAGCGTCAGCGTCGGGGCGCCCAGCTCGGTGGCGGCGAGCTCGGTGCGGTCCCAGAAGCGCAGCGTGAACGGCCGGCGCGCGAGCGCGCGCTCGAGCTCGTGACGTAGCGGTGCGGTGCGTGCGAACGGCAGGCTAGGCCGCCTCCGCTGCGGCTCGGCGCTGCAGACGCGCCGGGTCGACCCGGACCACGTCCCACGCCAGCCCCGTGAACTCGAGCATGCGGATCACCGCGGCCGATGGGTCGAGCTGCCAGCGACGCAACCCG